>NZ_CAAAJH010000009.1:0-131859 GCF_900640215.1 Legionella genomosp. 1 | reverse complement strand
GTTCGCAAAGACGACCCTGTTAGAACTGGATTTTATGATCCTCATTATTTCTTCACCGTCTTTGCGAGCATCAGCGAAGCAATCCACCTCCTTAACTTTGTTCAAGTTTCGATCTGGATTGCTTCACTACGTTCGCAAAGACGACCCTGTTAGAACTGGATTTTATGATTCTCATTATTTAATGATGAAATTAATTTCATTGGCTAACTCACTAAACAACTGTCTGTGCTCTTCCTTTACCGGTCGCCCCATTAATTCAAACAACCACACCAGATAATTAGCAGCCAGATTGATATCATTGTTATTAGCCTGGGTATGTTTATCCTGCACAGCATTATATAGAAGCTGCTGTTGATAGGACTCTGAGAATATTTCAACGTTTAATACCTGCTTCAAATAACGCTCCACCCAGTCTTTATTTTCTTTCCCCAATTCAGGGATAGCACGACGCGCCTGACGTAAATTTTTAGTGACATCCTGTTGCCATGAGAAAACTGTCTGACAGGCTTTGTTGAATTCTTCCTGAGATAATCTTTCTACATGAAAGGCTAACCAACAGCAGTATAACAATAAGTTGACGTTGGCACCCTCATTATCCTGCAGGGAGTGCGTAATTTCCTGAACGCGGGAATTGCCGTAAGTCGAAATTGAAAAATCCCAAAAAGGATTTTGCAAATAAGTCAGTGCCTCGGAGTTACTGTTTGTCATTAAAATCTCCCTGATATCCTTATAATGAGGAAAGGTTTTGTTTTTGTATCCTTAACTCTTCCAACAACTGTTGAGCATCGCTTAAATTGACCCGCTTATTTAATGCCAGACAGGCCTGTAAACGTTCTTTCAGGGCGTCCATTTCCTCGTTGCTGGCTCCTGCGGCCATCAGTAGATTATTGATATGCAGACGCATATGCCCTTTAACAATCCCATCTGTACATAATGCGGTTAGCGCCCCCAGGTTTTGCACCAGGCCCACTGCGGCAATCACTCGAGATAATTCATTGGCAGATTGTACCTTCATCATACCAAGACATAACCTGGCAGTGGGATGCAGGGTGGTCACGCCGCCAACTATCCCCACTATGATCGGTGCAGTAATCTCTCCTGTTAGTACCCCATCCTTATATCGCCAAATGGTAATAGCCTGATAACGTCCGTTTCTGGAGGCATAGGCATGCACCGCAGACTCCACAGCTCGCCAGTCATTGCCAGTGGCAATCAGCACCGGATCAATCCCATTCATCACTCCTTTATTATGGGTGGCTGCTCGATATTGATCCTTCTCTGCAAAAAATGAGGCCTCTTGTATGCGATTTCCCAGATGCGAGTCAACGTCCTCGATTGACACTTTTGCAGTGGTCAGCTTCTGATCGTTTAAATTTGACAAGATGCACATGGTTACTTTTTCATTTGTCATCTGCTCTATGGGTTCTTTTAAAAACTCCAATACCTGATTGATTAAATTAGCACCCATCGCATCACAGCTATTTAGAGTAAGATGAATGACTGCCATATCGCGCTGTTCATCCAAAGGAACTCGTCTCAAAGTTAAATCGATTACACCTCCGCCCCGCCTGACCATATTTGCAGCAACTTCTGAGTTGGCAAGATCGATCAATCGCTGCCGATTTTCAGAAAAGAGCTCAGCAAATTGCTCAAAGTTACTCACATTAGCCAATTGAATCTGCCCAATAATTCCCTCTCCATTAATTCTGGTTTCAATCTGCCCCTGTCGTCTTATCCAGCGAGCTGTTTTTGATAGAGCCGCGATAATGGATGTCTCCTCCACTGCCAGAGGGATAGTATAGTCCTTTTGATCAATGCGAAAATTGGTAGCCACACCTAAAGGGAGCTGAAAATAACCAATAGAGTTTTCAATTAGTTTTTCCGATAAATCAAGATGCTGTACCCCTCCCCTGGAAAGGTAGCTGATATCCTCCTGGCTGAGCACTCCAAAGGCCATCAATCGCTTCAATCGCTCCTGTGAATTTAATTTGGAGAACCCATGAAATAATTCCGCATTATCACCATCTAGGCACATAGTTTCCCCTTTAAGTCACTGAGTACACGACTCCCAGTACAAAACATGGCTACTTTTAATTCGTATTCAATGGTGGACATGCGCAACATGACTTGCTCAACCGATTCCAAAGCCACTTCAAGCATTGGCTTGGCATAACCTACGGTGCTTGCACCCAATGCGAAGAGTTTTGCGGCATTTAAACCATTCAGAACGCCACCGGATCCCCAAACTTCAAAAACAGGTTGTAATTCAACAGCGGTTTTCACCGACTCCACCGTATCCACACCCCAATCCTTAAATGTAATACCGGCCTGATAACGTACAGGATCATGAATAGCCCGATGTCCTTCAATACGTCCCCAATGGGTTCCACCCAATCCACTTACATCAAGGGCAGCAATACCAATATCTTTCAGTCTTTTAATTGTGGAAGCTGAGAAACCACAGCCAGTTTCCTTAACAATGATCGGTAAGCCAAGTTCTTTAACAATATTTTCCAATGCGGTCCAACAACCTTTATAGGTAGTATCTCCTTCCGGCTGTATACACTCTTGCAGGGGATTACAGTGGACTATTAACGCATCGGCCTGAAGCGACTCTGTAATACGTTGAATGTCAGTAACTGAAGAAATGATTAATTGGGCAATGCCAATATTGCTAAACAGGCTGACATGAGGATAATCCTGGCGTAAAGAGCGCCACTCAAAAGCCGCTTGCGGATCGGTTAATTCGCGCCGTTGAGATCCAACGCCCATAGCCCACCCGCTTTGCGCACAGGCTTCAATTAGGTTTCGATTAATTGAGGCAGCATGGAGGTGACCCGCTGTCATCGAACTGATTAAAAAAGGAGATTTGACCTTGACCCCAAAGCGATTGCTTTCAATTGAAATTTCATCAAAATCCAAATCGGGTAAAGCCTCGTGTTCAAAATGTAAATGATCAAAGCTGCTTAGATTATTGGTTTGATTCTCAGGCATCAATGCCAGTTTAATATGATCCTGTTTCCGTTTTTCAAACTGCTCAAACTCATTAGCCATAAAGGTACTCGCTACTGATTGTCACTTATTGAAGGCTGTTTGATAAGTGGAGCTCATTAAAAAGAGCTATGCGACTTTCGCAATGGACTTTGTGAACTCCACAAACAGTTTTCAACGTCTTTTAATCGTGAAAATTAACCCAGATTGGTTAAGAGTTCATGCATTGCCACGGCACAATCAGCTACTTCTCTGCCTTTATGGCCATACTTGCCTCCCAGACGATCCCAGGCCTGCTCGTTATTTTCAGTGGTAAGCACCCCAAAAAGTACTGGAATGCTGTGATCCAGACATACTCTCATACAGCCATCACTCACCACATCGCAGACCAAATCATAGTGACTGGTATCACCACGAATCACTGAACCTAAAGTTATAATCGCTTTTGCCATTTTCTTGCTGGCAATACGTTGGGCCACTAGCGGGATTTCAATAGCGCCAGGAACATCGAAGAACAGAATGTCTTTATCTTCAATCCCTCTTTTGCGCAGTTGATCCACTGCACCTTCTTTTAATGCCGCTGTAATATCAGAATTAAATTGACTTGTAATTATTGCAACAGGAAACGATTTCACAGGCTTGAGATCTTCAGCCGGCTTTGAATATTGCATTATATTCTCCCTACTTTTAATCGGTCATGACTTATTTAACTTGCAGCGAGCTGCTGTCGCACATTGGTTATGTCAATCGCATAATCTACACAATTCACGCCTTTATGCCCGTAGCGTCCACCAAGAGCTTCCATCGCTTGCGAAGCATGCTCGGTCGTCAGGATGCCAAATATAACAGGAATATTAAAATCTCTTGATATATCCTGGCAATCTTTACAAACCTGTGGGCCAACCCAGGTATAGTGGTAGGTTTCACCATGAATAATTGAACCAAGCACAATGAGTGCCTCAAAGCGATTCTGAGCTGCCAACATACGCGCAAAATAGGGAATATCAAGCGCTCCGGGCGTCTCTACAACTGTTATGTGCTCTTCTTTGAACCCTCTTGCCCGTAAGTGCTCAAGAGCCCCTTCTAAAAGGGGCTTTGACACTGACGGATTAAACAGGCTGAAAACGATTCCAACCGGAAAAGATTCAACGATACCTTCTTCTTCAGTGTTTTTATAATGTATCATGACACATCCTCACCTAAATTAAGAAAATGCCCTAATCTGTCTTTTTTGGTTTTCAGATAGAAATGATTTTCCATAGTGGGCGGCATTTGTGCTGAAATACGCTCTACCACCTTGATACCATACTTTTCCAGGTCTTCGATTTTTGAAGGATTATTAGTTAAAAGTCTGATAGAGTCCACTTTTAAATGGCGAAGTATCTGATAAGCCATCGCATAATCGCGTTTATCAACCGGCAATCCCAGTTTCAGATTAGCATCCACTGTATCCAGGCCTTTTTCCTGAAGCTCATAGGCTTTCAGTTTATTAGCAAGACCGATACCTCGTCCTTCCTGACGCAGGTATATTAAAACTCCCCCTTCCTGAGCGATACGGTCAATTGAGTTTTGCAATTGCATGCCACAGTCACATCGGAATGAACCGAAAACATCCCCAGTTATACATTCCGAATGGATACGGACTAAAGGAGGAACATCTTTATTAACGGAATCTTTAATCAGCACAAAATGCTCTGAATTATCAAGTTGATTCGAAAACACAGTCATACGAAAATCTTTGTAGTTTTTCATTGGTAAATTAACGGTGGCCTGTGGTTGAATCAGTGTTTCATTGCGGATACGATATTCTAAAAGCGCTTTAATGGTTACCATGAGCAATCCATGTTTCTTGGCAAAAAATGTTAAGGTATCACGTCGACTCATTGTTCCATCAGTATTCATAATTTCGCAGATCACTGAAGCCGGAGTTAAACCTCCCAATCTGGCCAGGTCAACACTTCCCTCGGTTTGACCACCACGCTCCAGCACACCTCGATCCCTGGCTCGTAATGGGAATATGTGTCCTGGGGAAATAAGATCACCACATTTGCTGTTTGGATCTGCTGCTACCTGAATTGTTCGAGCCCGATCATAAGCAGAAATACCAGTTGACACTCCTGTTGAAGCCTCAATTGAAACTGTAAAAGCTGTGCCAAAAGGCGAACCATTTTTAGCGACCATCATGGGTAAGTTAAACTTATCAATGATTGCTCCTTCCATAGCAAGGCAAATGAGTCCCCGGCCGTGTGTAGCCATAAAATTAATTGCTTCCGGTGTCGCAAATTGCGCAGCGATACATAAATCGCCTTCATTTTCCCGGTCTTCATCATCCATCAAAATGATCATTTTACCGGCTTTATACGCTGCAACAGCTTCTTCAATTGATGCAAAGGCACTATTTGACATATTTTCACCCCTAAATATCTGTAAAAAATTAACCAGCTAGAGACAAATTGTATGCAACAATTTGTGCGATATAATCAAATTCCACATTGATTTTTTTCCCTTCTCCTATAAACTTCAGCGTGGTATTTTCGAGAGTATATGGCACAATCATTAATGAAATTTCTCGCCCTCTAACATCATTAATTGTCAAACTCACTCCATCCAAGGTAATAGACCCTTTTGGTATAAGGTATTTCCTTTGATCTTCTGAAAAACCACCGACCACAAGTTCTGTGAAATCTTTAATTTTCCTCCTCTCTTTTACAAATGCTGTTGTATTGACATGGCCACATACATAGTGGCCCCCCAGACGCGTGGATGCCATCATGGCACGCTCAAGATTAACTGGCTCTCCCTCCTGCAGACTCCCCAGAGTCGTTACATCGAGTGTTTCTGGTGAAACATCGAATTGTAGTTTTGTTGGCGATTCAGGCAACCAGGTTAAACATGTTCCATTGACAGCAATACTCTCACCTTCCTGTAAATCGGGTATAAATGCTTCGACTACCAGCCTTTTTCCAGACGATACAGTTGTATTGGTCAGAACTTTCCCCACTTTCTCTACTAAACCAGTAAACACTAGCGTTTCCTCCAATCACAGCAAAGTATGGATTCCTCATCCATACTTTGCCAGGTTAAGACAGCTTTTTTTTGATGACTCAGGCTATTTTTCAATAATTCTTCGTCACTTATCTTCTTCTGATTTTCATCAGAATAAATATAAGTTCTATCCACGAGATCTGCTTGATGTAAAGCTGTCAGAAGCTCAGCACTTCCTTCCACCCATACATCATGAAATCCAAGTTCGCCAAGATGAGTGATTATCTCATCTAAACTTGATTCATAATCTTTCGACTTTTTAGTGTAATAGGTAGCTGATTTATTTTGGACTATTGGTTCTTTTCCTTCATCAAAATAAATTAATACTTTTTTTGACGAGCTAAAGATTTCGGAGGAAATATCTAATTGAAGATTATCATCCATAATGGCAATATTTTTCTGATATTGATTGCCATTTATATTGATATTAATCATTTGACTTTCTGGGTATCGACCTTCAGCAACAGTCAGAATAATATCTGCATTTTTCCTTTGCATTTTAAAAAATTCGCCCTGTGATGGTTTAATGAATCTGGAATTCGATTCTCCTGAAAGATTGTGTTGTAACGCAGTGCTTACGAATGGCTTTTTAGTAAGCCGCCAGTGTCGATAGCTGATATAAAAATCATCGATTTCTTTCAGAGGAAGATAACGGCTTTCGATACCATGTTCTTTCAGAATTGAAGGGGTGTTATTGGAGATAACTACAGGATTGGGATCTCGATACCCGTACACCACTCTATCGACTCCCTGCGCAATAATCGCATTTACACAAGGCGGCGTGCGTCCCCAATGATTACAAGGCTCCAGGGTGACATAAAGAGTGACCCCTTCCAAATGCTTTGGAAATTGCTCAAAAACCAGAACCTCCGCATGTGGAGTACCGGCTCCTTTATGAAATGCACGAGCTATAATGTTCCCTTCACGGACAGCAACAGCTCCAACACTAGGGTTGGGAGCACAAGTTCCTCGTCCCAGAAAGGCCTGTTCTAAGGCGGCTAAAAGATAATTTTCATCCATGCTGGCAACTAACTATTTATTCTTTTATCTAACTATAGTTTTATATTTTGATTTTTGTGGAAATAAAGATAATTTTTTTAGTTTACCAGACAAAAAGATGCTGCATGGGATTGAATATGAACAATTCAGAGGTTGTGTAATCTGAAAGCCAGAAAAGGATAGTTCTCAAAACAGCAGTTTGTAATCCTGTGTATTTCACTGCCAGATTATTTTTGAACATCCTGTTGGTCCTGAATGAAGCTTGACCAATTCAATAAGGGTAAGCTATACCTTATAGAGTTACCCAATGAACGAATCCAATTAGACCGAAAACCAAAAAAATTAAATTTAAACACAGCAGGTTATAATCATGAGCAATCTTTCCACAAATAAAAAAATGAATGATCCAATTCAGAAGGCATCAAAAATAAAGTGTCTAATCTGTGATCTGGATGGTGTAATGACCGATGGTTCAATTTACATGTCTCAGACCGGGTTTGATTTCAAAGTGCTTAATGCCTTAGATGGTGTCGGTATAAATATGCTAATAAAAAATGACATTAAATTTGCTATTCTGACTACTTCCGACATTTCTTCAATTACTCATCATTTAGAGCGGTTTGGAGTGATTTGTTATACGGGCCTAAGCGATAAATTACCGTCATATTATCATCTTAAAGAGGAGCTTCAATTAGATGATGAGGCTATCGCTTATTGCGGTGATGATCTTCCCGATCTGGCTGTTATGAGCCGGGTCGGTCTTAGTATTGCAGTTGCTAATGCAGTAGTGCAGGTAAAGGATATTTCTCATTGGCAGACAAAAAATGAAGGCGGGCATGGTGCTGTACGTGAAGTCTGTGAGTTTATTTTATCGGCGCAAAACAAGCTTAACTCAACTATTGAGGATTATTATCGAAGGACTGTTTAAATATAGGACCATATAGAACAAGCATCCTCAAGCTCGTTAACTGATTATCAATTAGTGGCCGTTTTGAAATGATATATAACATTCGTGATGCTTAGGTTCGAAAAGGAGTTTGTAAAAAAATGATTTTGCTTATGCATTTGACTTTGAAAAAGCAAATTAAGTTAATTTTCATCAATGTTTAAGTAGCAGGAGTCGAATAAAAAATGAGCATCTATAAAAATAGCTTTGGTTTACCGTCTGACACCCAGGGCAAAGATATTGGTGTGTTTCTCCCTATGGGTAACGGCGGTTGGATTTTATCCAAGAATAAACCTGAACTTGATGGCAGTTATGAGCTTAACAAACAAATTGCGTTAATGACTGAGAAGTTAGACTTTGATTTTGTTATGTCAATGGCTAAATATCGAGGATACGGTGGAGAGACTCGTCATTGGAACGATACGCTTGATGCTACATTACTGGCAGCGGCAATTGCAGCCATCACATCTCGTGTTAAAATCTGGACAACCATTCATACTCTATTACAAAACCCCGCGGTTGCGGCAAAAATAATCACCACTCTGGATAAGATAAGCAATGGCCGAGCTGGATTAAATATAGTAACGGGTTCCTATAAGGATGAATTTTCTCAAATGGGAGCATGGCTGGATGATGTTAATCATGATCAACGTTATGATTTGGCAACAGAGTGGATTCAGGCAATAAAAGCACTTTGGCGCGAAGAATCCGTAACAATGAAAGGTAAGTATTTTTCCCTAATTGACTGTCAATCTGGCCCCAAACCTGAGAAGCAGCCTTTCCTTATTTGCGCGGGTATTTCTCCGCAAGGCATGAATTTTACCATCAATGAAACAGACGCTATTTTCCTAAGTGGTAAAACAGATGATGATTTGGCCAAGATCAGCTTGTCTGTCAAAGAACATGCTGAGCAAAAAAGTCGTTATATGCGAACCTATATTCAGATGACTTTAGTCATGGATGAAACCGATGCTAAAGCTCAGGCTCGTGCTAACTATTATAGTGAGGGCCTGGATGAAGGCGCCCTAAACGGGATGCTAAAAGCTTATGGCCTGTTGGACAAAGAAATTGGTAAAGAAAATGATTATGTTAAAGCTGCACGCACTGGTTTTTTATCGATGCGAATAGCTGGTTCAACAGAAACCATTCTGGAGCGAATTCTGGAAATATTTGATCGCACTCATATTGATGGCATGATGATCATTTTTCCTGATTATTTGCACGACATTCCTATTTTTGCCAAGGAAATATTGCCAGGAATACGTAAAAAGTATAGACATGCAATATGAAGCTATAAATTTGTTCTTTGCCAGACTGGATTAGTGACGATAACCAGGGATTGATCACTTCATAAAGGTTTCATTACGAGATTCGATCCCTTCCTCTATCGATAAGTAAAAGTTTGAGGTCATGTCAATTCGTTGTAACAGAGATACGCTTTTTACCCCTCTGGTACAGAACTTCTCTGTTTTTCCATAAAGGAATTCTTTTTCTCATAGTATTTTATTTGTAGTAGCATAATTTTTAAGTGTTTTTTTTGATTAATAATAATCCATTCATAGGCATGCAGGAAAAAAACACTGCTATACTTATCTTTGACTTGCGTCTGCAAAAATATTATTAATTGAAGGAGTCATAAGATGAAGAATAATCCTCGCCTTATTGTTGGTATAAGTGGTGCATCCGGTATTATTTACGGAATCCGTTTGTTACAGCTGTTACGCTCTCTCCCGATTGAAACTCATCTGGTTGTCAGCAAATCAGCTCAGTTGACTCGCGAATACGAAACAGAACTCTCTGTCTCAGAATTAAAAAGTATGGCGGATGTATATCACCCTATTAATGACATTGGTGCCAATATCGCCAGCGGTTCCTTTAAAGCCCTGGGGATGATCGTGGTCCCCTGCTCAATGAAAACACTGGCTGAAATTGCACATGGTATCAGCACCAATCTTATCGGACGTGCTGCCGATGTCATGCTCAAAGATAGACGAAAACTGGTTCTAATGACCAGAGAATCTCCTTTGCATCTTGGCCATCTGGAAAATATGGTTAAAGTAACCATGCAAGGCGGCATTATTTGCCCAGTGATGCCTGCTTTCTACAACAATCCACAAACTGTAGCGGATGTTGTTGACCACAGCGTAGGCCGGGCTCTCGATCTTTTTGATATTGATTCCGGAGTTGTCAAACGATGGGATCCTGACCAGGAAGCTTATTAATTACCAGGATGGCCAGAACTTTAATAGGAAAGGTTGTCTGATATGAAGATTTTTATAAAAAATGTTTCATCTTACAAAATACAACTACTTGCTCAGTCGAATTCGGCTGAGTTCAATTTTAATCGCGAGAGATTTGGGTGTTGAACGGTAAGATCGTCAACAATATCAAGTTATTCATTACTGTTATTGCGAGATTGGCTTAGCAGTTTTGTATGAAAGAGGCCCTGTCATGAAATATTATCAAGATAAAGCGTCCGCTCCAAACGAAATCAAACAGTCTACGCAGTCAAAATTTTCTTACCAGCCCTTGGGCGAGCCTCCTAAAGTGTCACTAATCTCTGAAAACTCCATCCACAACGAAAAATTCCCTGTGCATTTTAAACAATTTGAGAAACTTTGCGACTGCAATCACTTCGTACATGATCTCGAAGACAACTTTCGCTATATCGGACGAGTTCAAAAGGGAAAGCAGTTGGGTCGTCAATGGGGTATTCCTACAGCAAATATTGATGCTGAGCATATGTACCCTTGCCTGTCAGGTATTTTTTACGTCAAGGTAAGACGTAAAAATGGCCAGAGCTACCAGGGAATTGCCAGTGTTGGTAAAAGACCTACAGTAAGAGGTTCGACCCAGGTGCTGGAAGTTTTCATTTTCAATTTCTCTGGCGATCTGTATGGAGAGGCGCTGGAAATTTTATTTGTTCATAAGTTGCGTGACGAAATAAAGTTTTCATCTATAGATGCCCTTATTGGACAAATTTATGATGACATTCATAAAGCCCAAATTCTTTTTCCTGATTGAAATGATTGTGTATTGATTTGTACCTATACTGAAAGAACATAACCAAAACTTATAAAACTCTTTTCGGAAAATAAAATGAATCAATTAAATAAAGGCGATTTGTTTGAGCGTGCGAAAAAAGTAAAATGTCTTATTTGCGACATTGATGGAGTAATGACGGACGGCAAAGTTTACATAGGTAGTAGCGGCGAGGACACGAGAGCATTTAATGCCCATGATGGGATTGGTATGCAAATGTTGATTGCTGCAGGCATTCATCTTGCAGTTATCACCACCTCCAATAGCAATGTCATCTATGAGCGAATGCAGAAAGTGGGCATCATGTGTTTTTGCGGTCAAGTTGACAAGCGAAAAGCATATACGCAGATCAAGGAAGAATTGCAATTACACGATGGTGATTTTGCTTATATCGGAGATGATCTGTCTGACTTGATGATTATTAAACAAGTCGGATTAGGCGTCACTGTTCCCAATGCAGTGCAACAGGTGAAAGAGTGGTCGCACTGGATGACGGAGCGCAGCGGCGGTGAAGGAGCAGTAAGGGAAATCTGTGAAATCATTCTTATGAGCCAGGATAAGTTTGAGATGGCTCTTGAAGGCTACCTCGCAGGTACTGCCTGCCTGTAGATGGATAAAACTAGGATTTGAGCTAAAATTACAATAGTATCAATACTTGAAGCAAAATAATGAGGCTGGGCATCCAGCTGTATTAATAAGGCAGCAGACAAATGCTAAGTTCTTCTAATGTAAAGTTGTTTCCGGTATTTCTAGTCGCATACGAATTAATCAGCTATTTATCCATCGACGCTTACCTTCCCGCAATGCCGATCATCGCCCAGCAATTTAAGGTTAGCGATTCTCTGGTCCAGCTCACTCTTACCGTCATATTTTTAGGTAATGTATTTGCTCAGCTTTTGCTAGGCTGGATTTCTGAGCAATATAGCCGGAGAAAAATTCTGTTGTGGGGAGGAGCTGTGTTTGTCATTTCATCCTTCATGGCCGCCTTTTCTCCTGGAATTGAAGTATTGATTTTTGCTCGTTTTCTGCAGGGAATGGCCATCACCTCCCTTATAATTGCAGGTTATAGCACCATACATGTTCTCTACGACCAGGAACAGGCTGTAAAAATTATTGCATGGATGGGAAGTATTACCGTATTTGCTCCTGCCGTAGGGCCTATATTGGGAGCATTTATCATGAAGCTGGCCAGTTGGCGCTGGATATTTCTTATTCTTTCCCTCGCTGCTTCATTCTGTCTTATTTACTTGTACAAAATTATGCCTGAAACGGCTAGTCAGGATGGTCACAAAAGTAACTTTATCCTCTTGATCAAAAAATATTTGAAAACAACATTTAATCCCCGGTTTCTCCGTCCTGCATCCGTATGGTGTTTACTTTTTGCCGGTATGACCGCATGGAGTATCTGCGGGCCATTTTTCGTAATCAGCTACCTGAAGTACAATCCGATAGCATTTGGTGTGGTACAAGGCTTGATTTTTGCTTTTTTCATTCTGGGAACACGATGTATAGGCTGGTTATTAAAACGGTATTCCCTCAAGGGTATTGCTACACTATGCAGTATAATTGTTCTAATCTCAGGCTTCCTGGCTATTCTATTTAGTCTCTTGGGAATCTTTACGCTAATAACGCTTATAGCCACATTATTACCGCTGATTTTTACTTTGGGGATAGGATTTCCAGTGTTTAGTCGGCTTGCTGTTGAGAGTAATGATGAGTCAGTTATGATTAAAGTTTCACTTTACTCTCTTCTCCTTAATATAAGTTCTTTCTTTATGGGAGTTATTGCTTTGAGCCTTTTAGAGAATAAGTTTTCTTTCTTACTGGTTCTTGCAATACTGGCGTTCTCTTCATTTGCACTGAGCTTTTATAAATTACCATTTGAAAAAGCAGATGGCGCTGGGAAATAGCGTGAAAAAAATAACCTTTTATGATGGCTTGAGGTTTAATTTTTTTGTCAAACTAACTACAAAAGATAATTATTATGACAATATTTCAAAAACAATCCTGGTCGTCTATTGATAAAGAATCACTTCCTCCTAATGATTCTTTATTATCCTGTCTCGTTTTATTAAGCAGGTATTATCAAAACCCTTACTCTGCTCAATCGCTTTCAGCACGACTGCCATTAAAACGTAACAAGTTAAGTCCGGCACTATTTTCTCGCGCTGCCGCAAGAGCATCGTTAAATGCCGAGCTTAAAGAAACACCCATTAATAAAATTTTGGATGAAAGCCTGCCTGTAGTATTACTTTTAAAAGAGGATGAAGCCTGTTTACTGATTCATGACTCTCATGGACAAAGAAAAATCTTCAAACCAGAGGATTCCAGCCAACTGTTTAATGTGGACGACATTTTACCCCTTTATACTGGAAAAGCATTTCTGGTACATCCTGAATATAAATTTACAACCAGGGCCGAAGAAACTACAGGCAAACGATCAAGAAACTGGTTTTGGAAGGTTTTGGTAAAATCCTGGCCGCTCTACTCCGAAGTACTGGTTGCCTCCCTGTTAATTAATATTTTTGCCCTGGTGTTGCCTCTGTTCACCATGAACGTGTATGACCGGGTAGTGCCCAATCATGCTATTGAAACCATGTGGGTACTTGCTGGCGGTGTCGGCCTGGTGTTTCTATTCGATTTATTGTTCAAGACCTTGCGAGCACATTTTATCGATCAGGCGAGTAAGCGCAGTGATGTTGAACTCTCTGCTTCCATCTTTCAACAAATTCTCGGTGTTAACATGAAAGACAGGCCCAAATCTGTGGGCGCTTTAAGCAATACAGTTCAATCCTTTGAGGTTTTCCGTGATTTTATCACCTCAGGCACAATGACCGTGTTGGTTGATTTACCTTTCGTCGCTATTTTCATACTCGTTATCTATTTTATCGGGGGTAATCTGTTTCTTATCCCATTAATTATTGTTCCTATAATTTTTCTTGTCGGTTTCATTTTACAACTTCCCTTAGTCAGACTAACCAAGCAGTCTTATCAATTAGCCGCTGAAAAGCAGGCAACCTTATTTGAGTCCCTGGCTAATATTGAAACTGTGAAGACAGTGGGGGCTGAATCGGCTTTGCAATCCAGATGGGAGCAGCTTATTCGGCTTTCCGCCAAGACCGGGATGAAACTGCGTAGTGTCTCTAATATCAGTATGAATTTAACGGCCTTCGCACAGCAATCGGCAACGATAATTATGGTTATTGCGGGTGTGTATATGATTAGCGAAGGGAATTTAACAATGGGAGCCTTGATCGCCTGCACTATTCTCACCGGCCGTGCACTAGCCCCCATGTCACAGGTTGCTTCCCTGCTGACTCGCTACTATCAATCCGTCAATGCACTTAAATCATTGAACCGCGTGATGCAGATGCCTCTTGATGTTTCCGAGGATTCGCATTTTCTGCATCGACCTGCCTTAACCGGTAATGTCGAGTTTAAACAAGTCTCCTTTGATTATGGGGATAAAAAACTTCCCATCCTGAAAAATCTGTCTTTCTCGATAAAAGCGGGTGAAAAAGTAGCGGTGATCGGGCGTGTCGGTTCAGGTAAATCGACCTTGGCGAAATTAATTCTTAAGCTATATCTCCCCACTGAGGGTGCAATATTGTTGGATGATACCGATTATCGGCAGATTAATCCTGACGATCTTAGACAGCAAATTGGCTATGTACCGCAGGATGTCAGCCTGTTTTATGGCAGCGTCAGAGAGAATATTACCATTGGCGCACCCTTTATTGACGACAAATCAATCATACGAGCTGCCAATGCGGGAGGAGTCGGTAGTTTCACTAATAAACATCCGGATGGTTTTGACCGACAGGTTGGCGAAAAAGGAAGCGAGCTGTCTGGAGGACAACGCCAATCCGTTGCAATTGCCCGCGCTCTGCTTCGTAATCCGCATTTACTGATTATGGATGAACCGACCTCAGCTATGGATGACAACAGTGAGCGCTATGTGAAAGAGCAGCTTACCCAATTTTTGACTCCCAAGCATACTCTGATTCTTATTACCCATAAATTGTCCATGCTGGAATTAGTCGATCGCATTATAGTCCTTGACGAAGGCCGCTTAGTCGCGAATGGCAGCAAAGAAACTGTCCTGGCAACCCTTCGTACAGGAATGACTGTTCAAAAGGAAAAAAATAATGTCTGAAAAATCACGCATATTTTCACATTTAATCCTATGGGGAACGATTATCTTTGTTTGCGTTGCATTGTTATGGGCCCATTTTGCCATTCTGGACGAAGTCACCAAAGGAGAAGGCAAGGTAATTCCCTCCAGTCAGATTCAGATTATTCAAAACCTTGAGGGAGGAATTGTTCATAAACTCTATGTACGAGAAGGACAGATTGTCCAGCAGAATCAGATCCTGATGCAAATCGATAATACTCGTTTTATGGCTACTTTTAATGAAGCCCAAAAAAAGATGGCAGCCTTACAGATCCAGATAATGCGCCTGAATGCGGAAATGAGCGGATCGAAAATGTCTGTGCCTTCTGATTTTTCCAAGCAAAATCCAGGTCTGGTCGAAGCTGAAAAAGCACTCTTCAACTCCAGAAAAGAAGAATTGGAGCAGATGAAAGAGGCGCTCGACAATGCCATTAAGGAATTAAATCTTTCTAAACCACTGGTTGATAAAGGAGCTGTATCCGAAGTTGAAATTTTACGCCTGCAGCGTAGTGTTAACGAGTTAAAGGGTAAAATATTCCAGTTTAAATCGCAGGCATTAGAACAACTGAATAAAGCCAAGGGCGAGTTTGCAGCCTTAAACGAAGCGCATATGGCAGACAAAGACCGACTGGTCAGAACTACCGTACGCTCACCGGTGAAAGGAATAGTCAAACAAATCAAGGTAAATACCATTGGGGGAGTAATTCAACCAGGAATGGATATCATTGAAATTGTTCCGCTTGACGATACTTTATTAATTGAAGCCAAAATTAAACCTTCTGATATTGGATTTATAAAAATTGGGCAGGAAGCAATGGTGAAAATAACCGCCTATGATTTTTCCATCTACGGAGGTCTTCCCGGAAAAGTAGAGCAGATTAGTGCCGATACGATAACCGATGAAAAAAAACAAAAAGAGGAAACCTATTATATTATCCGGGTGCGAACAGAGAAGAATTACTTGGGTACTGAGCAAAAACCGCTATATATTATCCCGGGAATGATGGCGACAGTAGATATATTGACTGGACATAAGTCGGTCCTGAATTACTTGCTCAAACCTATATTGAAAGCCAAGGAAAATGCGCTGACCGAGAGATAAGCAGTCTTTAAGGGCAGGATCTCGTCGAGATCCTGCCACAACCGCCTGTTTTGACTTGCTGTTTATTATCAATGAGCTTAATGGTTACCCAGATATCAGATGATACTGGCAGATGTGTCGTTAATATCATTGTGTTTCGCTAGTTCATTCTCTGCTCTGATGGCGGATTTAGCGTGATAGAAACCCAGGTTACCCAAAATTGTCACTGGAAGTAATCGTTGCATATTGAGTGCTGTATAAAGTTCAGATTGCTTATCGTTTAATATCGATGCAAAATCTCGCCCCTTCTCAGCGTTTAAGACTGCATTAATTATTAGTTCCACTTTTGCGTTGCTGTTACGCCAGTAAGGGTTCCAGCTATTTTGATGCTCAGCCAAACGGTTAATAAGGTTTATAATCGTATTACCTATCGTTCCCTGATTATTTAAAATCGCAATGGCTTTGTCATAATGCGTTTTTGGAATAAACACTAGTTCTGAAGTATTTAGCCGTTCTGAGAGTTGCTCTTTAATATGTAAATAAAGCTCATTAATCCTGGCATCCATAAATGGAAAGTTATCAGCTAATTCCCTGGATAGCTCCGGGGACAGTTTAAGCATATCAGGAAGCGGCATGGAGGACGCCTTTTCAAATAATCGATTAAATTCCTCGATTATCTCTGAGCTAGGCGCTAGACATGTCTCATTTTCTTGCAGCTTTCGTAATTTATTAGCAAATTTAATAATAATCACTAGATGGCCAAAAAAATTGGAGACAGTGTCGAATGCTTCCTTTGCATTGATAGCTCGATTCCCCAGCTGAATTGTTGAAGCTATCCTTTTTTGCTCATCCACAGCCTGATCATAAGTCTCTATCTGTATACACAATTGGTTGAACAAAGGCATTAGCTGCTTCGCATACAAATCCTGCTGATTAATTGCAGCTGCTATATATTCATAAATTTTTGCAAACTCAAGAACACGTTCCATCGACATTTTACCAATGTAGGACTCGTAGCCTGTTACTATTTCCTGCTTTTGTAACTGCGATAAATCCTCATCAAAATGACCTAAAAATGCTTCCAGGTTTGATGGGGTTGCCAGGGCAGGCAATATAAAATGAAAATGCTCATGCGGGCTCTTTTTGAATAGCCAGCCAAGATGCTTATTGCGGGTGTTGTGGGCATAATCATGCATTGCGCCTTCCCCTATGGCGAGTGTTTCATACTCATGGCCCAGGCGATTATAACGCTCCTTGAACGCTTCCAGTTTATCTAATGGCACATAAACACTTATAAACCGGCCATTAATTTTTATTTTTTGAATAAGGGGATTTTCAGGAAATCTTTTTAAGAACATATCGGCTCTCCAAAACAATTGAGCCATTATAACATTAATTGATCTATATTTGAACACCGATTTTTGTTAGTTGCTTATCAGGTCAAAATGACTTTGAATAATGTCGTTTCCGCGTAGGGGGAAATCCATCTTGCAAACAACGTCAGAAATTATCTTGAGAAATAGATTCCCGCCCTTCCAATTAGCCTTAAGTTTTTCTTGACATTAAGAATGTATGATGTAGCGCCCCCTCGCCCGCGCAAGAAAAGTGATTAAAATCCAGGTGGTAAGCGCGGGAGAGGGTTGGGGAGAGGGAATGACTCCAATCATTGTTAGAACAGCTTTGAATAGTTCCTATCTATATTAATTTTCTTGTAATGTACGGGGATTTTATTCCTGCTGAAACCGGTTTTTTACCCTCTCCCCAACCCTCTCCCGCGAGAAACATAAGTATTTTGCTCAAATTTCTTCCGCGGGCGAGGGGGCTATTTACACAATTGATCTACTGGAGTCAAGAAAAACTTAAGGCTAATTGGAAGTTCCCGCCTACGCGGGAACGACACGATAATAGATCTGTTTGAGTAATTGGTAAGTCATCCGCTGACTATATAAATAATGAGGGGATTCCTCAGAGACAAGCCGAGCTACAACATAGAATCTGTAATTGACTTATTCGTGTTCGGGATCTACTACAAATATTCCAGGTGCATTACGAAGATATTCATTGTAGTCCATTCCATAACCAAAAATATAATGATCCTCTACCTCAAGCCCGACAAAATCTGCTTTTTGCAGGCCATTCGGAACTCTCTTGCGGTATTTATCTACCAGAACGGCACTATATACCGCCTCAGCCCCCATCTCGGCCACTGTGTCAATAATAGCTGCCAGAGTAACCCCCCCATCAAGAATGTCATCTACAACCAATACCGTACGCCCTTCAAGATTTACGCTGGGCTTTACTTTCCAGATAAGCTCGCCGCCACGAATCTCGCCGTTATAGCGTGTCGCATGGACATAATCAACTTCAAGAGGAAAGTTAAGCCGGGGAAGCAAGTTGCCCATAGGAACCAGGCCGCCAATCATAACGCATAAGATGACCGGATTTTTATCCTGCAGCACTTCATTGATACTGGCCGCCATCTTGTCCAAGGCAGCTTCCACTTCCTGGGTGCTAAAAAGAAGCGATGACTTTTCATAAACTTCTTTGATATTAACTGGTATTGACATCAGAATTCCTAAAATTGAATTAATTAATCTGCAAGCATCGTCTTCATTAAATATTATTCTCTTTTACCAGGCACTGGGAACATACTCACCTTGGCCTCCGACTTGCCATGCTCTTTAATTTTAGCAACTCCCTGCTTGTTCACTTCATCGATTCGATGAATGGAATGAAGCGGGATGAATGTTTTTTTAATGTTGCTAAACTCCAGTTTAAGACGCTCCTCGGAAGGGTCGACTACCAGCGAAGAGTTTTCACCAAATACAAAGTCCTCTACCTCAAGAAAGCCAAACATTTCACTTTCGCTAATTTTACGAGCATAAATTTCATACACCGTCTCCTGATGATTAAACATAATGCGGTAAATAGTTTTTTTTGACATAATTTGACCTGAAGTAAGTGACTTGGGTGCAGTCTATAAAACGATAGACAATCCTGGCGCGATTATACCGAATTTATTCAGAGTTTACACGCTCCTGTTCATCTTGAGTCAACGAGTCTGCTCTGAGTTACAACCCTGCTGGGCTGGTCGGATACGCATTTCAGCCAATTGTTCTTTGAAAGTTATCGCCTGAGGATGAATAGGATCTTCCTGATATTTTTTCATAACCAGACAATAAAATCCTGAAGGAAGAATCGATATCATCTTGCTTAATTGATTTAACACCTTAAATCTCTGTATCCACAAAGGATTACTGCAGGGCGGGATATAGTGAAAATAGGATAGATGGCATTGAATAAAGCCTCGATGAATCATCGCCCTTTTGACCGAAAAAGCGGAGCGTGTTGTACTTCGAGTATGGCCAAAACACAAATTCTCTGACCAGCGCAGGCGCGCTCCCCATAAACTGATTGGATTAATGCCAAGAAATACCGCATAACCCATAGGTTTTAATATTCGATCAATTTCATCAACAACCGCTATGCGAGAAGTACCCTCCAGGGTCAATGGCGCTAAAACACAATCGACACTATTTCTGTCGAGAGGCAGCAGATCCAGTTCTGAATTAAACGTACTGAGATTAACATTGGAATGCGGTGTTGCAATCCATTTGTGCTGATAACGTAAAAGAGGAAGCCATTCGTTTTTCCCACAGCAACCTAATTGCAGCAGGCATTCACCATGAAGCAACTCTTTCAACGGCTGGAGCTCCTCGCAGAACGCTTTTGATACTGACAAACCTGGCTCGCTTAAAAACCATTCATCCAGCATCCTGAATCGGCTCTTTTGTTTTTCTAGGGACAAGCTTTATTCCAGTTATATAACCAGCTTCTTTTGTATCACAGGCATAACAGAAACAGCAAGATTACTGTATTTCCTTACCAGCACAGACTCGTCTATTTCGTGCATTGAGCTGATTTTTTGTCTATAGTAATCATAGTATTAACTTCTTAATAAACTGATGGCAATCACAACGGAAGAACAAAGACTACAAGGGATTGCGCAGCTAATGGTCCATGAAAATCTCCTTGACAAGACCAAAGCCCTTGAATGTCAAACTCAGGCTCAACAGAATAAGCAAACTTTATTGCAATATCTGGTGCAGAATCATATTTTGAGCGCACAGCAGGTGGCTTTGATTGTCGCACAGAATTTCGGCCTGCCTTTTATTGATTTGGATAGCGTTGATCCTGAAGTGCTTCCGGTATCACTCGTTAACGAAAAGCTTATTCGACGTCATACTATTCTCCCCCTTTTTACCCGTGGAAACCATCTTTTCCTGGCCACGGATGATCCCAGCAAGCAAGCGTCTTTTAAAGAAATTCAGTTTCATACCGGTCTTCACACCAACACGATTGTTGTTGAAAGCAATAAATTAGCAAAACTGGTTGATCGATTACTCAATGAAAAAGAAAATCAGGGACTAAATGACTACGTTAAGGAAGACCTTGATGATCTCGAAATAAGCGCAGACGAGGAAGAAGCAGATCGCAGTGCGGCCGGCGAAGATGCTCCCGTTGTTAAATTCGTCAACAAAATTCTTTATGAGGCAATTAAAAAAGGCGTTTCGGACATTCATTTCGAGCCCTATGAGCGTGATTATCGTATCCGCTACCGGCTCGATGGTCTTTTAAACGAAGTGGCTGCCCCTCCTGTCAGTCTGGCAAGTCGAATTACAGCTCGAATAAAAATCATGTCCAATCTGGATATTTCAGAAAAACGAATCCCTCAGGATGGACGTTTTAAACTGAAACTTTCCCGTGCACGCTCTATTGATTTCAGAGTAAGCACCTGTCCGACAATTGCTGGTGAAAAAGTTGTCATGCGGATCCTGGATCCCGGGTCGACTAAACTTGGAATTGAGGCCCTTGGATTTAGCCCTCTGCAACGAGCTCATTTTCTAAAAGCAATTGAAAAACCGCAGGGTATGATATTGGTAACCGGCCCGACGGGAAGCGGTAAAACCGTAACCCTCTATACCGCCTTGAATATTCTGAATACTAAAGAAAGCAACATCTCGACAGCGGAAGATCCAGTGGAAATCAAGGTGCCTGGAATTAATCAGGTTAACATTAATCCCAAAGCGGGATTAACGTTTTCAAACACCCTGAGAGCATTTTTACGTCAGGATCCGGATATTATCATGGTGGGGGAAATACGCGATCTCGAAACGGCAGAAATTGCGGTCAAAGCTGCACAAACAGGACATCTTGTCTTATCGACTCTGCACACCAATAGTGCGGCGGAAACCCTCACCCGTCTGGTAAACATGGGAATTCCCTCTTTTAACATAGCAAGCTCTGTCAGTCTATTGATTGCTCAAAGACTTGCGCGTAAATTATGCGATGCCTGCAAAGTAGTTCGTGATGATACCACGCCCAAAAGTCTTGTTGAATTGGGATTCTCAGAGGAAGATAGCCAGAGAATGAAAATCTATAAGGCAGTCGGCTGTCCCAATTGCAATCAAAACGGCTATCGAGGGCGTGTTGGGCTTTTTGAAGTGATGCCAATGTCCAAGGCACTGGGTGAAATTATCATGTCAGGCGGTACATCCCTTGACATTCTAAAGCAGGCACAGAAAGAAGGAATGTGGACCATTTATCATGCCGGACTTGAAAAAATAAAGGAAGGAATTACGACCATCGAAGAGGTCAACCGAGTCACAATGGATTAATCTATGGAAAAAACTGAAAATAATTTAAAAAGCTTTCGCTGGGAAGGCGTTAATCGGGCCGGAGAAAAGGTTAAGGGGATAATTGAAGCCAAGACTTTAGTTCTGGCTAAAGCCGATTTAAACAAGCAAGGCTATATCGTTAAAAAAGTAGTCAAAAAGAGAAAGCCCTTTTTTGATAGAAAAAATAAAAAAATCAAGCAGGCAGATATCACAATTTTTAGCCGGCAACTCGCGACTATGATTGCCGCGGGAATCCCCCTCATTCAATCTTTTGATATTGTCACAAAAGGCCAAACGAATGCGAGGATGATCAAACTGCTGGAAAATGTAAAAAAAGATATTGAGTCCGGTACGGGCATGGCGGAAGCATTATCAAAGCATCCGGTGTATTTCAATGAATTGTTTACAAATCTCGTGGATGCCGGGGAAAAATCCGGTTCATTGGATATCATGCTAGACAAGGTTGCCACCTATAAAGAAAAAATCGAAACCATTAAAAAGAAAATTAAAAAAGCATTAACCTATCCTATCGCCGTCCTTATCGTTGCGATTCTGGTAACCGCTGCATTACTCATCTTTGTAGTGCCGCAATTTCAATCCCTTTTTGAAGGCTTTGGCGCGGACTTACCTGCTTTGACAAGAGGCGTTATTGATTTATCAAAGTTTTTCCAATCCTATTGGTATATTATCTTTGGATTGCTGGGGGGTGCTATTTATGCCTTTATTTATGCAAAAAATCATTCACCTCAATTTGCGCATACCATCGATCGCAGCCTGCTTAAAATTCCGATTATTGGTACTATTCTCGTCAACGCGTCTATCGCTCGATTCGCTCGAACGCTCTCAATAACCTTTGCAGCAGGATTACCGCTGGTGGATGCACTGAAATCAGTCGCCGGTGCGACAGGAAATATCCTCTATGCAGAGGCTACCGACAAGATTCGCCAGGATGTCTCAACAGGCCAGCAAATGCAGCTTGCTATGCACAATACCCATATGTTTCCTAATATGGTGATACAAATGGTTGCCATTGGTGAAGAATCAGGTACTCTTGAAAAGATGTTAGGCAAGGTAGCTGATTTTTATGAGGAAGAGGTTGACAACGCCGTTGATGCCCTAAGCAGTTTGTTAGAACCGATAATTATGTCGATTCTGGGTATTTTGGTGGGCGGATTGGTTGTTGCTATGTATCTGCCTATTTTCAAACTTGGTTCTGTGGTGTAATTTCATGCTTGATCAACTCTCACAACTACATCCCGCAGTATTATATTCTTTCATAGCTCTATTTACATTGTCAGTAGGCAGTGTACTCAATATGATTATTTATCGTTTGCCAATTATGTTAAAACGACAATGGACTGAGGAGTGCGAGTGTCTTTTGAACCTTGAAACAGAAAAACCGGCAGCAAATATTAATCTTTTTTTCCCCCGTTCATTCTGCCCTTCCTGTAAAAAAACCATTCCGGCAATTGCTAATATTCCACTGTTCAGTTATCTCTTTTTGCGTGGAAAGTGCAAATCCTGCAAGCAAAATATCCCATTTAAATACCCATTTATTGAGTTGCTGACCTGCGCCCTTAGTCTTTATGCGACCTGGGTATTCGGCTTTACCTGGCTATTGCCGCTTATTTTTTTGTTTTTATGGATATTAATTATCATGGTCTATATTGACCTTGAACATCAGATCCTTCCTGATAATCTGACCCTAAGTTTATTATGGCTTGGACTTTTGGCTAATACACAGCATCTATTTGCAGATTTACCCAATGCAGTCATTTCAGCCGCAGCGGCCTACCTGTTTCTCTGGTCGATTATGAAAATCTTCTACCTCATAACTGGTAAGATAGGAATGGGCAATGGAGACTTTAAGTTATTTGCCGCTTTTGGTGCCTGGTTTGGCTGGATAATGCTTCCTCTGATTTTGCTTTTAGCATCCCTTTGCGGGGCAATTATCGGATTAATATATCTCCGTTTACAGGATAAAGACCGCAATACCCCGATTCCATTTGGCCCTTTTTTATGCTTCGCTGCACTAGTCGCTTTATTTTGGGGCAAATCAATAATCCATTGGTATCTCGGATTTTGGCTGTGACTCGGTAAAAAGGTGAATTGTTCTGCTCATGATTAACAGCAAAGGCATCAAATCAAGCTCTTAATTGATTATTTATTTTAATAACCAATTCAATAATGTTACGAGCCTGATATTTATTTTTTAATATGGAGATGTGGTCTTCTACCGTTCGGAAAGATAAATGCAGGCTCTGGGCAATTTCTTTTGCTCGTTTGCCTTGCATGAGAAATAGTGCAATGTCCAATTGTCTTGGAGTCAGTTTTTTTTCGGTATCGGTGTTCAATAGAGAGTTGATATCGGCTTTCTCACAGATCTCAATCGGGGTGCTGTTATATTCATGGATTAATTTGTTTTTTTCAGCACGTTCGATCAGGCTTTTACCTTGATCTTTAAAATAGTCACAAAATTGCTGCAAAAAATCTAGATTGTTTAAATAAAAATTGACCATGCCTTGCGTATTTGATGAGGTGGCAAAACAGAAAAACTCTGTGTAAGTTTCAGATTTTCGTACTATATAAATGCCATTATCAATCTGAAAGTTAACGCGCACCCATTCCACTATCACTTGATTTTTTAAGGAGGAAAAAAGCATTGCCTGATTCAGATAAAGTTCAGGACTGGCATCGATATTACCAGTTTTATAAAACTCATTCTCCAGAAAAGCCTTTAAGTGAGGAGCATTTGTGGTAAGACGAATACGGGAACCATCTAAATAATTTTTATTATAAGTAAAATAATTAATATTGTATTTTTCTAAAGGCTTGATCAGCTCTTGCATTTCGCTGCTGGCTGTAAAGAATAAATGCTTATCCGAAAGACGCATGCTAGAACAAATATTAATCCAGATGTGCAGTAATTATACCACTCCGATTGATTTGAATCAAATTTTCAGTATCCAGTCACTGACAAATGGATTCCTTAACGAATGGCAATGAAAGTTATGAAATACCTATTTACTACCAGGCTTAAGAAGTTTTTTTTCTTTGCTCTGTATTACTTTGAAAAGGATATATGCACTTAAACAAGAGGGAATTAATGCCAAAAATGCAAAACCAAAGAGGTAGGAGATAAATAACTCCATAAATGGCGCAAAAAATACTAATAAAAATTCAGGGAATTTCCAAACCACATAGTTATTCAACAAAGCATCTAATAGGAACATTAACAATAAAGATAAATTCCCAATATAAAAACCTAATAGAAAATAGGGATACGGCTGGTGTGACAAACGTTTTTTCATTATTTTAATTATTAAGACACTGGCTATGAGTGACGAAAATAAAATTATTGCTCCATTTATGTCTTTGCTAAGTGGTGAAGATTTTAAAATTTTAAAGCTATCAGCGAAGCCAAATATTAAAAGAAAAACTATGACACCAAAGAAGAAATAGGAAAGGATGTAAATACTTATTATTTTATATGTTTTCACTCTTAAATTACCTTATGGTAAATACTATAATCCTAATCAAAACAACTTCTCCTGGAAATATATATCAATTCTGACAATAATCAATGAAAAGATATGTTGACTTCATGGAGATGAATTTGACTGTGAACCACTTCGTTAAATTACTAATCTGGATCCTTATATTTCAATTGATAGGTTTTTCATTAGGATTATTAACACAAAGCAACCTACACCCCTGGTACGAAAGTCTTAATAAATCAGCTCTCACCCCTCCAGGCTTCGTTTTCTCAATTGTCTGGACAATTCTATATGTGATACTTGCATTCATAGCCTGGACTTTATGGAATAAAGAAAAACATATTTATTCTGACTCATTCCGTTACTTATTCGCACTCCAGATGCTTATAAACTGGGTCTGGACGCCATTTTTCTTTCAGTTTCATTACTTGATTTTCAGCGCTTTTCTATTAATGATTCTTATTATGATTAATTTGATATTAATGGTAAAAATCCGAACCACGAATAAATTAGTGTTTTCATTATTGTTACCTTATATTATTTGGCTTGTCTTCGCTTTTTACCTCAATGCAGTGATCGCATTGCTTAACTAAAAAGCAAAATTATTCACTCAGAAGCTAATTTGCATTACTGAATGCTATCAGAGCTCCCAGAAGGTATGAGAGCTTTTAGTGGTTCATTATAAGGTCCGTATCTTCCCTACTCTAAATATTTCATTAGGTGGGTCTGGTGTCATACACTGGATGTGAATAAGTATAAGATTCTTCCGTAGGCTGTTCGCCACCCAGGATATTTCGTTTAAAAAATTGCGGCCAGGTTTCAGGACAAGGTTTATTTATTTTCTTATCAATTGAAGTCCAGTTAACATATCGATTGTCCGCAACACTTAGCGTCCTTCTAAAATCTGCTCCCTCTTCCTCTTCACCATATTTCTGATAAAAACCGTACTTTATGAATGTATTATATAGCTTACGCAGCTTATATTCCTGAGTATTCTTATTAAAGAACAGTGAATTGGTTTGCGCAGGTTCAGCGAATTCAAAACCTGTGGCTGGTTTACCATTAATAAGTAATCCATTTACAACATGAGTCCAAGGTTTTTCTCTGAAGTAGGCGTAAAAATCAACAATACCTGAATAAATAAATGTTCTGCCAAAAGGCAAACCCTGATTATCTAAAAGTGCTGCTACATGGAATGGCGTGGGTTCAAAACCAGCTTCACGAATGAAATACTCCATATCCGCAAGAATTTCATCGCTTAAGATAATATTTTCCAGAACTAATTGTCTGGCCCTTTCAATTATTTCCGGATTTTCCCAGCATTCTGGTTTATTAATTGAGTGCCAAAACTCTCTTGATAACCTGGAGGTATGGACCAGACGGGCGTAAAATCCATCATCAGGTTGATATGATGAGCGTAATTCAATCAATCGTTTTAGATCATTTTTTTGAGCAGTCAGGGAATCATATTGATTGGCTCTTAATCTGGCAATAACATTGAAGCGGTCCTCTTCTTGTACTTCCTCTGTCTGAGGAACAGGGTACGGCGTCGCCCGTGTAAAACGAACTAACTGCTCTGAAAGCCAACTCCTAAATGTATGAAGATAATCGATTGCAGGATTAGAATATCCAATCTGAGGGCTCTCTGAAACTGACCATTGCGCTTTAATTGTATTGAGATGTTTCTTTCGGGCACGTGCTGGATGGTAGTTTAATTTGTTGATTATTTCTTTTCTTTCTTCCGGTGAAAGGAAAAGTCCATAAGCTTGTTGCTGATACTCAAAAGCCTCATTAATTGCATTATCTTCAAGACTTACATTGCGCAGCAAAAGATCAGCAACACTAATAAATAAACGAAATTGCTCCTTGGAATACTCGCGTGAATAATACCTGACAGGAAGCAGATGTTTACCCAGAGAGCCGCCAATGACTGCATGGAAAGAGAGATAATAGCGTGTATCACCAATATCCAAAGGGGTTCTGTTTAGAAGTGATTTGAATTGTGAAAGAATTTCATCCTTGCCTGAAATTTGAAAATGATCAAAGACAGCTTGTTGATCCCGGATACACCAGGTATTTTCTTTTAGCTTCGCTAAGGGATCTTCTTTTGCCACATAGGGAACTGCGCTTAGCTGATATACCGGCTCAAGGGAGCGCTCATCCACTTGAATTTTAAGTTTCAGAATACACTCTCTGGAAAAATGAGTAATATGAAGCGAATCGTCCTCATCAGAGGATGAGTCACTGTCACTCCAGTCCTCTAATATTTCGGTGGCGGGATAATTACTAGCTGTGGAAGTGCTCTCGGGATTAACAATTATGCTATCTTCATTCATGAAGGCGGTTCCTATTTATAATACGGGTTTGACTATTTTATTTGACTTCAGCTTCTACGGTACTGTTTATATCAAAAGCTGTAAGCGTTGCTTTTTTAGAAACTATAAACAAGCCTCTGGATGATAAAGACATTTTACCCCCTACGGGTGCCTGCCAAACCACTTGATGTTTTTTTGATTTTGAATAGGCTTTTGTTTCTTTCCCATCCGAAACAAAAACCAGGTTTTTAGTGACCAGGAGATCCTCAACTTTATGATATTCAGACTTATCAATGCTCCACTCCACGTTCCCTGTCTCTGCATTGATTGCCGTAAGATGAGAGTCTTTAATAACATAGACGTTTTTATCATCCACTGATGGATTGCTGGACACATTAGAAATTGCAAATTCAATTTTATCTTCTGCAATATTAAATTTAGTTAAGAAATGATTACTGGTCACAAAAGCAGAATCACCCAAGAGGACGGGAGTTGGATCATAGTCATTACTCCATTCCCAATTGTCATCGTGAATTTTAGCGAGAACCTTGCCTTTGTTTTTATCAAGCTTATACAGGTATCCGGCATTATAATAAAGGGCATACTGTTTATTTACAGCAGGAGAAGCTCCGTTAGACAAACGAGGAAAAGGAGTATGCCAAAGTTTATTGTCTTTATGTGCATCAAAAGCAGTAATTCCAGAGTAATAACCAGAGCTAATGAACACGACGCCTTCATCAATCACAGGCGCCTTGTAATCCTGGTATTGTGCAGGAAAATGCGATGAAAAAATGTATTCGCCTGTATTTTCATCAAATGCCCTAAGCCTGGTTTTATACGAATCGCTATACACCGTTTGTACATAAACCACACCATCATGATAGGCACTTGGCTGAACGGCCACGTGGTTTAAATCTGCGGTCCAGACAACCTGCCCGTCTGTAAACGAAAATGCTTCTAATGAATTTGCCTGGCCATAGTTATATCTTGAGACAAATACATACTTCTGACCAATGGAGGCCTGATGAACTTCAGTTCTCCAACCTGGAAAGCCGTCCTGTCCCACGGGTACTGCCCAAAGCTTTTTGATCAGTTCAGGATCAATGGCGATGGGAACATATCCTGTATGGGCAGCATTGCCCTGGTAGGTTTCCCAAATGGAGGTATCGACTGATTGACCCGTGTTTGAGTAAGATACAGAGAATGATAATAGACCAACTGAAAGTGCTGCCAGCTTCCCTAACTTTCCTGATAACATCATGTTTTCCTTTGATTAAACCACTTCAGATCCACGCTGTTATATCATAAAGGTTAGGGCTTTTAAAGCTCAGACCTATTCACTTGTTGGCTTGAGCTGGCACACAGCTCCACTGCGCCCTGCGGCTAGTCCCCACTGCCATTAAGTTAGGGAAATTCTGCAATTGCATGTAGGTTGTGCCCTTGGCACAACCTTGAGTTCTGAAGTGGTTCAACTCCTTTGCGTGGGCCTAAGAGCAATTACATAAGGCTTTAACTCTTACTCCTACGTCCCTCGCTTTATGCGGGGAATCCAGTTTATCTATCAGACCTCTGGATCCCTCGGACAAGCCGAGGGACGTAGAAGTTAGGAGCAAGGCAGTATAGAAGAAGCAAATAGGAGTACTAACTTTTGCCTCTGAGTTTAGTTAGGGCAGAAAAGAACTCAGGTTTATTTAAACCGAGAGAGGCAAAGATTTGCGGTACCTTATCCCAGCTATTTTCCTGATTGATACTGGCAACAATCATCTCAAACCCTTTCTCACGATCGGGCTCAACACCCCAGCCATTGATATAAGCAAGTCCTTGCAAGCGTTTGGCTTGGATGTGATTCAGTTTCTGTGCAGCAATAAAATAGGCATGCGCTTCGTCATACAATTGAGTCATATGTTTTTCATTGATTGTGCTGGAAAAGATTTTATCTTTTTCCAATTGCTCTCTGAATTTAGCTTCCTCCAGGAGATCTTTCCCCAGCAGATACTGGGCTTCTGCATCATCAATTGCTGCGGCTGCGCGTTGGCACTCCCGAATCATCTGATCAGCAAATGGATACTTTTTCTTTCCTCTCAGGGATTTATAAATATCAATCAGTGTTTTATAAATTGCGCGCTCCTTAATCAGAGCCTCTTCGCTCGGCTGAGTACTTAAACGACTTTGCTGCAAAGCCTTTAATTTTTTATTGAGCGATTTGATTTTATAACGTTTAAAAAATGTCATGATTACCCCCAAATTCCTTGTATTTATGAGATATAACTCATATCGAAAACATTAACCAATCCACAAAAAGCACAAGCATTACTATTCCTATGATTAAAAGTAACAATTGCGATCCGAATGTCACGCTCTCAAGTCTGTTCTTACTCTGTTCTTCTTTCTCATCTGAAGGCTTGTCAAAGCCGTGAATTTTATTATCGATGGCATTGGAGGTACTATAAGAGATAAGCCCTGTAATCAATGCCGGAATTAAAAACATCAGAAAAACACTCCAACCCGCCGCTATTTCACTAATGCCGTACTTTTCAACTAACCATTGGCGAAAGGTAATCGCAAATTCTGGCACATCATAAACCCAGTTAAAAATAAGATAAGGAAACAGATAAAGGGCAAGGCAAATCAGTACCAGACACATGGCAAGACTAATCATACCCGTTATGAACAACTTATTGTTGTACTCAAATCGACTGGGTTCCATTGCATATCCTCTTAATCATATACAGTGCATAAAGTTGCATCCCTTTGTAAATCAACCAGTTTTTCTATTTGAGAAACTGTTATTCGATAGCGCGATAACGGCGGTAAATCATCTAAAGGGAAAAATTTAACATCACTGATTTCATGGCTCACAGAAAACTCCCCACCAACGATATTGCAATCAAATATACATTTATAAATATAGGGCCAATGTGGCGGATGATCATGTTTTGCTGTATCCCAGAGCGCAAGCAATCTGTTTACCTGACAGATTAGCCCTGTCTCCTCCAATACCTCTTTAGCCACACATTCCGAAGGCGATAGATTTACATCCGCCCATCCACCAGGCAAAGACCATTTATTATCCTGAGCCTCTCTGACTAATAATAATTGATCATCTTTACGAATAAAGGCCCTGACATCTATTTTAGGACAGGAATAACCAATTTCTGTAAGAAATTCTACAGAAAGATGCTCGGAATTTAAGTCGCAAAGAGGTGAAAACAATTCTGCGGCAATTCGCATTAATTGCTGGTAGCGCTCGAGATCAAAGGGATCTTTGCTGTATGCCAGTCCAATTTGAGCTATTGCCTGGATTTCAGTGGCAATTGCGTGTAAATCTCTTGTTTTCTCTTTTAATTCAGTCATTCAAATTGTTTCTATAACTTTATGATTAAATTCAACATAGCAGAAGAATGCACTCTTGCCAAGTTTGCCGAAACTGGATAAATTTTGTAATATAGTGTCAATCTGCTAAACCAAAAGGCAAAAGAATGAAACGGTATGTTTTTATGATTTCAGATGGCACCGGGATTACTGCTGAAACCTTAGGCAATAGCCTGATGACCCAGTTTGAAAATATCGTTTTTGAAAAGCAAACCATCCCTTATGTGGATACTCATGAAAAAGCCGAAAAAGTCGTTGAGCGTATAAACAACTGCTATAAAGAAACCGGCGTTAAACCCTTGCTGTTTATGACATTAGTCAATATGGAAATCGCTAAGACGATTCGACTGGCAGAGGCCTGTGTTTTTGATTTATTTAATACTTTTATCGGCCCGCTTGAGACTGAACTGCACTCAAAATCATCCTACACTGTAGGCCGTACTCATGGGGTTGCTAATTCCCAATCCTACAGTAATCGCATTGAGGCAGTCGATTATGCCCTGATGCATGATGATGGCATCAAAATCAGAGATTACGATAAAGCCGATATTATTCTTGTGGGTGTCTCACGCTCTGGCAAAACACCCAGCTGTCTTTATATGGCTTTGCATTTTGGTGTGTTGGCCGCCAATTATCCTTTTACTGAGGAAGACACACTCCATTATCATCTACCCGAGATATTACGGCCTTACAAGCGTAAATTATTTGGCTTAACTATTGATCCTGAACGTCTGCAGCACATAAGAACCGAACGCCGTCCAAATAGTCAGTATGCCTCAGCTGAACAATGCCGGCTTGAAATTGCAGAGGTTGAAGCAATGTATAAACACGAGAACATTCCCTATTTGAATTCGACCCGCTTTTCTATTGAAGAAATCGCTACCAAGATCCTCGCCGCGGCAAATATAAAGAGAAAGTTTTAGTTTGTCATCCCCGCGCATGCGGGGATCCATCTCTGAACTCGCTATAAAGCCAACCGAGGAATAGATTCCCGCCTTCGCGGGAATGACAAATTTCCGTACTTAGTTATTTAACCTGCCACATCGCCATAAATTGATCCACAGACATCGCAGCCAGTGAATTGGTATCATACATGGCAGAGGCTATTTTTTCAGTTTGTGGCGTTGAGAAGCGGGTTTTCAGATTACGCATAAATTTATCATTTAACACCGGGATCCCTTCAGCACGGCGTCTCTTATGTCCAATTGGATACTCAATGCTTATCAGTTCAGATTGGCTTCCATCTTTAAACACCAGTTGCATACTGTTGGCAATCGAACGCTTGTCCGGATCATGATAATCTTTGGAAAAAGATTCATTTTCAGTAACATGCATCAGTTCCCGCAGCTGGTCGATTCGTGGATCGGAAGCATAATCATCTTCATAATGCTCAGCTCTTAAATCACCATGCAATAAGGCAACAGCAGCCATGTACTGCAGGCAATGGTCTCTATCCGCCGGATTATGAAGCTTCCCCTGCTTACTGATGATACGAATAGCCGATTCGTGGGTAATCATCTTAATTTGATTAATCTCATCAAACCTTGCAATAACCTCCGGATGAAGTTTAACTGCGCATTCCACTGCAGTTTGTGCATGAAACTCCGCCGGAAAGGATAATTTAAAGAGGACATTTTCCATAACATAACTGCCATAGGATCTTTGGAAAGCGAATGGCTTGCCTTTGAAAAGCACATCATAGAAGCCCCATTTGGGTGCTGACAAGGCGCTTGGATAACCCATTTCACCCGCCTTGGCAATCAATGCCAGACGAACTGCACGGGAGGTAGCATCGCCGGCAGCCCAGGATTTTCGCGAACCGGCATTAGGCGCATGGCGATAGGTGCGAAGGCTTTGACCATCGACAAAAACCTGCGATAAGGATCGTAACAGCATATCGCGATCACCACCCAATAATTGGGCTGCCACCGCTGTACTGGCCACTTTGACCAGAAAAACATGATCCAGTCCGACACGATTAAAACTGTTTTCCAGTGCCAGACAACCCTGTATTTCATGCGCCTTGATCATAGCAGTCAAGACATCCTGCATATACAAAGGCGACCTGCCCTGCTTTAAATTGAGTCTGCTTATGTAGTCGGCAACTGCAAGAATTGCCCCTAAATTATCAGATGGATGTCCCCATTCTGCCGCAAGCCAGGTATCGTTAAAATCGAGCCAGCGAATCATCGCGCCAATATTAAAAGCCGCCTGAACCGGATCCAGTTCGTAGGAAGTTCCTGGCACTCTCGCCCCACCCTGCAGCTCAGCCCCCGGTACAACAGGCCCCAGGAGCTTGGTGCATTCTGAAAAATTAAGCGCCAGCATTCCACAGCCCAGAGTATCCATCAGGCACAGCCTGGCAGTCTCATAAGCCTCAGGGCTATTTATTTCATAGTTCAGAACATAGTCTGCAATATCCTGAATCACCGAGTCATAATCTGGTTTTACATTATCTTCAACATAGGAATGCATATTAACCTCGTTTTTCAATGGGCAGGTAAGATTTTGGCTCTGGTCCGGTATATTCTGAAGTAGGCCTGATCAGCTTGTTATCCGCTCGCTGTTCAAAGACATGGGCAGCCCATCCGGTGATACGGGACATCACAAAAATCGGTGTAAACAGAGGAGTTGGAATACCTGCATAGTGGTATGCCGAGGCACTGTAGAAGTCCAAATTGGGAAAGAGCTTCTTTTCTCTGCGCATCACAGCTTCAACCCGCTCAGAAATATGATATAACTGAGTGTCATTACGCACTTCTGCTAATTTCTTCGACCATTCCTTGATAATATCCGAACGCGGATCACTCACGGTATAGACCCGATGGCCGAATCCCATAATTTTTTCTTTATTAGCCAGCATTGACATCAGCCGTGATTCTGCCTCATCGGGGTTTTTAAACTGTTCCAGCATTTCCATCGCCGCTTCGTTGGCACCGCCATGCAAGGGTCCACGCAAAGTACCAATAGCTGAAGTAATTGCAGAATAAAAGTCAGATAATGTGGCAGCAGTAACTCTGGCAGCAAAAGTAGACGCGTTAAACTCATGCTCTGCATAGAGAATCAATGAAACATTCATCATATCTCGTTCGAGTTTTTCGGGCTTTCTGCCATGAAGCATTGCCAGAAAATGGCCACCGATGGAGGTTTCATCGGTTTCAAGACTAATTTCCTTACCTTCAAAATGATAGGCATGCCAATAACAAATCATTCCTGGAAATGAGGCTAGCAGGCGATCAGCAATATCATATTGCTGCTTGAAATCAGTTTCTGGCTCAATGTTTCCAAGAAACGAGCACGCTGTTCTCAATACATCCATCGGATGTGAATTCCTGGGAATCATTTTAAGGACTTGTTTTAATGGCTCAGGTAATTTACGCAAGCTCATCAATCTGTCTTTATAAGCATCCAGCTCTTTTTGAGTGGGTAAATGACCGTAGTGAAGAAGATAGGCCACTTCCTCAAAGCTGGCATAGAGGGCCAAGTCATCAATCGAATATCCACGGTAGTTTAAGCCCTTTCCAGCTTTCCCTACTGTACAAATTGCTGACTGCCCAGCAACAACTCCAGCTAATCCGGCTGTATTATTGACCATCCTCTTTCTCCCTCAGTTGATCCAAAATTTGTTCATAGCGGTGATATCCCAAAACATCATATAATTCTTCTCTCGTTTGCATTGAGTCAAGCAATGAAGACTGGGTTCCCTGATTCAGAATTGTTTCATACATTTGTAAAGCAGCTTTTGACATGACTCGAAAAGCACTCAGCGGGTAAAGAATAAGGCTGATACCTGCCTTCTTCAGCTCATCGCGCGTGAATAGAGGGGTCTTGCCAAACTCGGTGATATTTGCCAGAACGGGCACAGGCAAACTGTCTGTGAATTGCTTATATTCATCAAGCGAAGCCATTGCCTCTGGGAAAATCATATCAGCACCCAGTTCTACACAAAGCTGGGCACGCTCAATAGCAGCAGTCATGCCTTCTACCGAGTAAGCGTCCGTTCTTGCCATAATGACAAACTGTTCATCAGTACGCGCATCCACCGCGGCTTTTATCCGATCGCCCATTTCGCTCATACTGACTATTGCTTTATTGGGGCGATGGCCGCAACGCTTGGCAATAACCTGATCTTCTATATGAATGGCGGCAACCTTCGCATCTTCCATTGTCCTGATTGTCCTGGCAATGTTGAATGCATGCCCCCAACCGGTATCGACATCCACTAAAAGTGGAAGCTCGCTAACAGAGGTGATCCGTCGCGCATCTTCAGCAACTTCCTGCAAACTGGTCATACCCAAATCCGGTAAACCATGAGATGCGTTGGCGACACCTGCTCCAGATAAATAAATTGCCTGGCAACCTGCACGCTCTGCCAGCATAGCGCAATACGCATTAATTGTTCCCATCACCTGAAGTGGCGCCTGGGTTTTTACTAATAACCTAAATCGTTTCCCTGCAGATTCAGTCATAACATGATTCCATCCTGAGTGTGTTGGCATTTTTACATGATGGATGATGTATGGCAAGACGAAAAGACAGAAGTTTTAAAAAGCAATTTATGTGAAATAGCAAGAGCTTAAATGAATACAACACTATAGCGAGGCTTACGGGGAGCAATCCAAACTAAATCATTAATGCTTAGTCTGGATTGCGCACTAAATCTTTAACATTCGAAACAATTGCAGCTTATCGTTTATCGATTTGCTTCCACCAATTGGTTTTGGTTTGAGTAGCCCAATGGCCTTCACGCATGCGATTAACAAACTCTTCAGTTTTCTCAGGACTTGAAGATTTGCTATCCAGCTTGATGCACCAATCCCAATCGCCGGTGGTTGACCACATATTTTCTATGCCGTCCCATTTGGACATCATGTTCATCATGTCAGAAGATGATTTTTCAGTTTTTAAGAAAATAACACTGTTCCAATTGTTCATCATTTTAACTATCCTTAGTCAATTTATAAAAATCGTCTTTACCGACGACTTATTCAGCATAAACCATAATATTTAAACTTGCCACGGACATTCAGACGATGCCTTAAAAATTTTTTCTCCCCTTAAAGCAATCCTCACCCTAGCCCTCACTGCTATTAAGTTAAGGAATTATTGTAGGTTGGGCCCTTGGCCTAAATCACCAGCTGGCCTTTAAGAAACCACTTGCAGCTGCCAGTTATATAGACTCTGTCAGAGGACACCTCACACCAAAGCTCGCCTTTTCTTAAAGAACCCTGAACTGCTTTTAAAGTATTCTTTTGCAAGCGTTCAGCCCAAAATGGTGCCAGTACACAATGCGCTGATCCAGTTACCGGATCTTCAGTGATATTATGCTTGGGATAAAAACAGCGCGAATAAAAATCATGGTCTGCTGCAGCTGACGTAATAATTAAACCGCGTTTGAGTAATAAGCTTAAACTTCGATAATCTATTTGTGCCGAAGCGACCGCAGTTTCATCAGAAAGCAGAAACAGATAATCCAGTTCACTTTCATAAAACTCCACTACTTTCTGATCGAGCAGCGTCTCATATTGTTCCGGTGCGTGGATTTGAGAATACCCGAGTCTTGGGAAATCAAGCATGTAACGCTCTGATTTCTTTTTGACGCTTAACTGCCCGCCGATACTGGAAAAATGAATCACATCACCGCTGCACTTGCCCAGTTCAAACAGAACGAATCCAGCTGCCAGAGTGGCATGGCCGCAAAGACTGATTTCGCCTTTAGGAGTAAACCAGCGGATATGAAAGCCATTACTCGTTTCAATGACAAATGCAGTCTCGGACAGATTGTTCTCTACCGCGATTGCCTGCATCAACTCATCATTTAACCAATCGCTTAGGAGACAGACAGCTGCTGGATTACCATGAAAAATCTTGTCAGTGAACGCATCTATTTGAAAAATTTCAATACTTAACACAACAAACCCCTCATGGCAGTCGGTCTTAACAAATGCTGCCAAGATTAACTATCTCTGCAATCAGAATCAAGGAAAAGTTATTTGAACGCAGAATCTATTTTTTGTGCATAATTACTATTTTTTCCCAAACACAATACGTTTGATTAAAAAACGACCCGCTGATAGTGCTCGGATAGTGTCTCTGGGCAGAAACCCAGGTTCATTATTTATAAGCCCGGCAAGCCATTCCGCACAGACAGGCACGCTGGTCAGGCCGCGCGAACCAAAACCTGAACAGACATACAATCCAGGGAGATAACTCCCACTCGCCGCAATCCAGCGTTTAGAGTCATCGGCCAATCCTGCAAAGCGCTTCAAAAAAGTATGCGCATCTGGCACAGGTCCTGCCACTGGAAGATAATCAGGGGCTGCAGCTCGAACACCTGCCCATTGTTCACGCACTTCTTTTTGCCAGTATATATTACCAGCCAGAGAGGCTAGCCTGTTTAAATTCAGCTGACTCCCCTGGTCATCCACTTGATCATGCGTAAAATTTAATTCAAATGTGGCACCCACAGCATGAAGGCCATTTCGCGCAGGAAGCACATGTCCATCGCCGCATAGCGGCCGGGTTAAAGCACGACTTTCAAATGATTCATCAATCCAGGTCATCTGCCCTTTGATTCGTTTCAATGGCAGCCAGCTGGTTTGCTCAAACTGACTTGCCTGATATCCATTTGCAATAACCAGGACTTCCGCTCTCTGGCTATTAACCAGCCAATATCCATTCTCGTAGTGAATTTGAGAAATGGATGTCTCAGTCTGAGTATTAATTCCTGGATGCTCAAGTAAAAAACGACATAACTCAGGCAGATCGATCCATCCGGTCTCAGGTATAAACAAACCTCCATTTTCCAAAACAATACCAGCCTTTTGAGAGGCCTCTTCTGCATCGATTGGAACAGCCATTTCAGGATATAGTTCGAGCCATTTTTTTAAACTGGACTGTAATTTACGTTCCTTATCGCTATAAGCGAGTTGAATAATACCCTTTAAATCAGCAAACTTTTCAATAGCTGGTAATTGCTTATAAAAACGCAGCGCATAGAGATAGGCCATCAGCATGAAATCGGTCAGAGGAGATTTAAAAGCAGATAGCTGAGGATATAATATCGCCTGCGAGTTTCCTGAGGCGCCTTGAGCTGGATTGGCTGCCCGTTCAAGCACTGTGACTTTCCATCCCCGCCGGGCAAGCGCATTGGCAGTCATTGCTCCTGCAAGACCTGCCCCTATAATAGCTGCTTTGCGGGTTGTTATTTCTTTTTTTGTTGAAAAATGCCAGGGGGTACTTCGTCTGCCGCCATTATACCGTGCGGTGAGAAGTTCCCCGCTTAGCATATCAGTCTTCGCATCCAGTTTATTTAGTTTATTGATTATAAAACCACAGGTTAATAAATTGTCTTTAACCCTGTTTCCCGTAGACCGTGTCGCGAAGGTGCAGGCCGGCCTGGACAGCAAGGCAATCACCTTAAAGAGATCTTCACTCCACATGGATTCATTTTTTTCAGGATCAAAGCCATCAAAGTACCAGGCATCAAATCCTGCACATTTTAGCTGGGTATCCAGTTTTAAATCACCTGAGACTGATAGCTGCTTAAAACAGGAGTCTGCCTCGCCCAGCATTAGAATTAATTTGACTTTTCCTTCGGAAAGAGAAAGATAATGAAATCCTGGCGTCAATAAAGGATACTGGCTAATCAGCTCGGCCGACAAGCATTCAAACTCAGGCCATTGAGCAAGACATTTTTTCAAATCAGCAATAGATAATGGATGCTTTTCACAACTGTAATAATATAATATTGCCTCTTCAGGCGCATGTTGAAGCCAGTAATGCCAGGTTATAAGAAAGTTTAAGGCAGTTCCGAATCCTGTTTCTCCAATACAAAATTGCTTGCGTGCAAGAGGCTGTGATTTTAGCCAGCGATTGATTAAATCATTACCTTCTATGAAAACACCTCTCGCCTCCGACAAAGCATTTTCTCTGGAAAAATAGAAGTCTTGGTACAAAAGTGAATAAGGGGTGTTTTCTTGCCAGACAATTTGGGCAGTTTCTATAGGAATAAAGGGATTACTCACATGAAGAGCTCTTCAAAAAATACAACTGACAACAGTGTATCCCGATTAGCTCTTCATGAACAGGCAGTGATCCTTGAATTCTTATCCAATTGCAGCTAATGTGCTGACATTTGTTTTTGAACTAAGCGTGGATTGATACATCCACCGCTTCAATAAGGGAGTCAATGTAAATAACAAACAACCGGCAGCGATAGCCGTTATACCCAGAATAAGGAACACGCGGCCATATCCTGGGTTCGTAATAAGCGGTTCAACGCTATTCATCCCGGCAGTCATCCAGTTAGAGCTATAGCTCGAAAGCGTTGCCCCCACACCTGTGGTCAGCATCCACATTCCCATCATTACCCCCTGCAAGGAGGCCGGAGCCAGGCTCCCCACCATTGCATAGCCTATGGGTGAAATTAATAATTCGCCTGCGCTCTGTAAAATAAAGCTGCTAACAACCCAAAATGGTGAAGTCAGTCCCCTGGCATCTGCATGACTGATCCCTATAGGTAATATTGCAAAGGCAACGCCAATAAATACCAGGGCAATCGCGAATTGTGTAGGGATATTTACACCAATATTACGGGCTCTCAATTTATTTAGTATCACGCTTAATAGTGGGCCGCCGATAACGATACAAATTGTATTAATGTTCTGGAACCACTGCGGTGGAATGGTAACAAATAGCCAGTGACGCTGGACATTATGGTCAATAAAATGGGTAAGACCCATCGGTCCTATCTGATACAAGGTCCAGAATACAATGCTTACCGCCATCAACGTAATAAAGGCATAAATCTTGTCTCGAGCCACAGGGGTGTCCTGTGATCTTGCAATATACAATATCACCAGCAGCATTATTCCACCGGTTGTCAGAACCAGCTTGTTAGCAAACGCGGCGAAATGAAGCAAAGGCTGCAGTAGAAGGAATAGCAGGAATACCATTATGGCGCCTAAAAAAAGAAATTTTTTCTGCTTTTGTCTTGGCAGCCTGGCATAAACCGTATCCTTATCAGCCAGAGATGGCCAATTATAAAGACAAATAACCAGCGCTATTAAATTTCCCAGGCTGCTTAATAAAAATAATCGTTCATATCCCTGAGATAACTGGAAATACCCGCTTAAACTAAATCCCACGAAAAAACCAATATTCATGCCGGCATAATTATATAAAAAGGCTGTTTCTCTGCGAGTATCTTCAGGAGAAAACAATTGCGTCAGTATGCAGTTGATACAAGTGACGTTCAAACCACAACCTGTCAAAAATGCGGCAAGTCCATAATAAAGGTAAGTCAGACTTTCCGTTGAAAGCAAAATACAGCCAATAACCTGAGCAAGCATGCCAATGCTAAACAGCATTCGGTTGGAAAGATAGCGGCCACCCCAGCAACCACCCAGCAGATGGAGAGCAAAATTAAATGCGACAAATACGCCCATTATGCTGTTGGCGTTCTGTGCAGAGAGATTTAACGGGCCTGTCATATAAAGAACAAGAGTTGAATAGAGAACGCTAAAGCTTAAAGTCGAAAAAATCTGAATACAAAACAGAGCAAATACACCTTGCGGCCAATTAGTTGAGGCTGATTGGATTCTATCTTCTGTCGACACAATACGTCCTTCTGTTAGATTGCCTGTTTTGACTATGCCATGCAATTATTAAGCTGTCTATGCCTTTACCCCACCCTTTTAATGAGTGACCAAATAAAAAACTGTATTAAAGTTCTTAACTTGGATATCCGGATAGTCTAAAATCAACTAAGACTGACCCAGAGAGAATCAATATGCACAAAAAAATATATCTATCAGGTATAGAGAAACGAGCGGGCAAATCATTTATCTCCCTGGGTATCGTTTCGACCTTATTAGCAGAGCATATTGCGTTTCGCTGCTTCAAGCTTTTCAGCGAAAAAGACGACGCCCAGAAGTGCTTATTAGAAAAAACCACCGGCACTGTGGTTCCTGCAATTATGGACGTAAACCAGGCTATATCCATGATGCGAACCCAGCCTGATGATCTGTTCGGGATGGTCCTTGAAAAAACGCAGCTCGATAACACCTCGTCTCTCGATTATTTTGAAGGTACTGATTTTGAAAGCGACAATGATGTGTATGAATTTCAGTTTAACATTAACATGGCTTACCAGTTAAACTGCTCATTATTTCTGGTCGTTTCCTCAAAAGACAGAACACTGGAACATACTCTGGCAGTACTCAATACGGCAATTGAAATGTGCAGGCGCTCCCATGTGGCTGTTGCCGGGATCATTATCAGCCGTGTGCAGGATGAAACAGAGGCGGAATTATTATTTAAAAAACAGTTTGCATCTATCCCGTTTCTTGTAATTATCCCCGAATTTGAGCAGTTATCCAGCCCTTCGGTCAAAGCGATAGCAGAGTTATTGGAGGCTGAAGTACTTTGCGGTAAAGAGGAACTGGACAGACCAGTTCGGCAATTTACCATCGCAGCAAAAACTATTGGGAACTTTCTCGAGTCACGTCTGGACCGAGGCGGCATGCTGATTATTACCCCGGATGATCGAATCGATATTCTGCTGGGTTCATTACTGGCCGAACAATCCGCCAACTATCCCAAAATCGCTGGAATTGTTCTGACCGGCGGGGAAAAACCAGGTATTATTATCCGGAATATCATTACGGGTCTTGAGCATTGCTTCCCTGTGTTATTAGTTGAACACAAAACCTATGAAACGGCCACGCGATTATTTTCAGCGAAATTCAGCCTGAGTAGCCATGATGAGGAACGAGTTAAAACAGCAATGCAGGCCCTGGTGCCTTATCTGTCACAGCCTTTGTTGAGTGTATTAAGCAGCAAAACGTATATCCGCTCAATGAGTCCGGCTATGTTTCTCTATGAATTAATCCGCAAAGCCAGAGAAAAAAAATGCCACATCGTTCTTCCTGAAGGCGAAGACAGCAGAATCCTCATTGCTGCGGATTATCTACTCAAACGCAATGTAGTCAGAATTACGCTCATTGGTGATCCGCAAAAAATCAAAATGCATTCCAAACGCCTGGAACTGGAACTTCCCAATGTCCGTATTATTGACATTGACAAGTCCACTGACAAGGTAATTTTTGCTAATGAGTATTTCAAACTAAGGCAGCATAAAAATATCAATTTCCCCATTGCGCTTGAGCGTATGACAGATGTGAATTATTTTGCCGCAATGATGGTTTACAGTGGTGAAGCCGATGGGATGGTATCGGGTGCTGCTCACACTACGGCAGATACCGTACGTCCTGCTCTGGAAATTATTAAAACAAAACCTGGAATTTCCAAGGTATCTTCTGTGTTCATCATGTGTATGCCTACCCGAGTGCTGATTTATGGCGATTGCGCTATTAATCCAGAACCAGACAGTGAAACGCTCGCAGAAATAGCTGAACAGGCAGTAGATATGGCAAGAAGGCTGGGAATAAGTCCCAAAGTGGCATTGTTGTCCTATTCTTCAGGAGAATCCGGAAAAGGCCAAAGTGTAGCGAAAGTAGCAGGCGCCATGGAAATTTTACGTCAGAAACATCCTAAGTTAGCGGCTGAGGGTCCCTTGCAATATGATGCAGCGGTTGACGCAGAAGTCGCTGCGAAGAAAATGCCTGATTCCAAAGTGGCCGGCAAAGCCAATGTGTTAATTTTTCCAGATTTGAACACAGGGAATAACACTTATAAGGCAGTACAGAGGGAAAGTGGTGCATTGGCTATTGGCCCTGTATTACTGGGGTTAAATAAACCTATAAATGATTTAAGCAGAGGTTGCACACCCCAGGATGTAATCAATACGATTCTGGTTACGGCACTTCAGGTCAACCGGGAAAAATTATGAATATTCTTTCAATTAATGCGGGCAGCTCTTCTATTAAATACAAGGCCTATACGTTTTCCAGCAAAGGTCACAAGCTTTTGCTAAGCGGTCTGATTGAAGGAATTGGCGAGTCGAGTGCCAGCTGGCATCACCACTTTAAAACCAGCTCCGTTTCCCAGGAGCAATTAGCCAATCATGCCGAGGCGTTTTCACTATTGTCTACCCGTTTGAAATCAGATCTCGCCCATCATCCACTGACACGTATTGGTCATCGGGTTGTACATGGAGGTACTGACTTGTTTGAACCTACTATCATTACTCCGGAAACGCTCCAGCAAATTAAAGAATTAAGTTTTCTTGCGCCGATACATAATCCCGTTAATGTCATTGGGATTGAGCTGGCGCAGCAGAATTTTCCGGAAGCAGTGCATGTCGCTGTTTTTGATACAGGGTTTCATCATCAGATGCCTGATCATGTCTACAATTACCCAATTGACATGGAAGTCAGTAAGCAATTTAAAATCAGGCGTTACGGTTTTCATGGCATTAATCATGAATATGTTGCCAGACGCGCCGCTCAGTTCCTCGATAAGCCTTTGAACGCCTGTAATTTCATCAGCCTGCATCTGGGAAATGGAGCCAGTGCATGCCTGATTAAACGAGGAATGTCCGCAGATACTACAATGGGATTAACACCACTGGCAGGCCTGGTTATGGGAACACGTTGCGGCGATATTGACCCGGCAATTCCACTCTATTTGATAGATAAAGGCCTAAGCCCCAAAGAGGTAGATCATCTGTTAAACAAAAAAAGCGGACTTTATGGTATTGGCGGCGATAATGACATGCGCAATTTATCCTCTCGATTCACAAAAGGCGATCCGAAGGCAAAGCTGGCCATTTATATGTATGTTTATACCATTCAAAAAGTAATAGGCTCTTATCTCAGCCAAATAGAGCAACTCGACGCGCTTATTTTTACTGGCGGGGTTGGTGAAAATGCCGTTCAAATCCGTAAAATGATTTTAAGTCCGCTTAAGCATTTTAATTTTTTTATCGATGAGGAAAAAAACTCCGAGAAGATCGACAACTGCAATAATATTTCGGATGTAGGTCATAATATTCTGGTAATACGGGGCGATGAAGAAGCAATGATTGCAGAGAAAGTGTTTGGGTTTAAATAATCAGTTTTCGAGGAACCTTCCTTAAAAGTCCTCTCTCCCTACGGTGGAGAGAGTTAGAGACACACTTGCCATTAAGTTAAGGAAATTTTGTCTTTCCCGCGAAGGCGGGAATCCTTTCTCCAGTTAACATCATAGCTTGCTTAGAGATGGATCCCCGCCTTCGCGGGGAGGACAGTTCATATACAACTGAGCTTAACTCAATGGTAGTGAGATTTAGAGAGAGGGATTAAAATCCTCTGCGGGAAAAACAAATCTCAAGACAAAATAAAATCAGGCCCCAACTTTAAAACACTCTTCCAACACCTCTGCCGCTGCCTCCTGCGTCATCTGAATTTCTTCTTTCTGATGTGCGGAGGATACGAACCCCGCTTCGTAGAGAGACGGCGCAAAGTAAATGCCCTTGTTAAGCATGCCATGATAAAAGCGTTTAAATAGTGCTTCATCAGATGCCGCAATGTCTTCATAGCCAAAGACCTGCGATGCTTCGCTAAAGCAGAAACCGAACATTCCGCCCAGTGATGCTGAGCAAAATGGTACATTTAATGAGTCTGCCACTTCGGCCAGGGCCTGAACCAGGTTTTGTGTTGTTTGCCCGAGATTTTCAAAAAAACCAGGCTTTTCTATTTCAGTTAATGTGGCTAATCCCGCGGCCATTGCCAAAGGGTTGCCAGATAAAGTTCCCGCCTGATAAACCTTTCCTTCTGGCGCAAGATGGCTCATAATCTCGGCCTTGCCGCCTACAGCACCTACTGGCATGCCGCCGCCAATCACTTTACCTAATGTCGTAATATCCGGTTTAATGCTGAAAACGGTCTGAGCGCCCCCCAATGCCACACGAAAACCAGTCATCACTTCATCAAAAATCAGAAGCGAATTGTAATGATCGCAAAGTTCGCGCAAGCCTTTTAAAAATTCAGGTCGAGGTAAAACAAATCCCATATTGCCGGCCACCGGCTCAAGAATTACCGCTGCAATATCATCGGCATAAGCTTCAAATAACTTCGCGGTAGACGCCAGATCATTAAAATCGACGGTTAGTGTGTGCTCGGTAATACTGGCCGGAATGCCTGGTGTTGAAGGGATGCCCAAAGTTAAAAGACCTGAACCGGCTTTGACAAGTAAACTATCACTGTGACCATGATAGCATCCATTAAATTTAATGATTTTATTTTTTCCGGTAAATCCTCTGGCCAGGCGAATCGCAGTCATTGTAGCCTCAGTGCCGGAATTAACCATACGTATTTTTTCAACACAGGGCATTAACTGGATTATTTTTTCGGCAAGGCGAATTTCCAGCTCGGTAGGCGCACCAAAACTCATTCCATTATGAAGAGCAGTAGAAACCGCTTCGATTACCTTTGGATGACAATGCCCAAGAATCAATGGCCCCCACGATCCCACATAATCGATATAATGCCGATTGTCTGCATCGATGAGATAAGCTCCCTTCCCCTGTTTAAAGAATATGGGCTCACCGCCGACTCCTCTAAATGCACGAACAGGAGAATTAACTCCGCCGGGGATAATGGCCTGAGCTTCATTAAAAAGTTGTAGAGACTGACTCACGACGACTCCTTTGCCTAAGAAAGCGGTCATTCTACCTTTTTTTAACCATTTGATCAAAAATAACCACTTTCTATACTTAACTGTAATTTACTTTACAAGACAAAATACAATCGTTAAATTACAGCTTTTTTAAGGTAGAGACTTTCATTTATGCAGGATTTCAAAAAATACATTTGTGTGATTTGTGGTTTTATTTACGATGAACAGGAAGGCTGGCCCGAAGATGGCATTGAGCCAGGGACTCGCTGGGAAGACGTTCCCGAGAATTGGTTTTGTCCGGATTGCGGAGCAGGAAAAGAAGATTTTGAAATGGTTGAAATAGAGGAATAATCTGGTTTCAGCACCTTCCTCAAATTATTGCTATTCTTGTATAAGCAGGAATAGCAATATAGCCCAATTCATGGCAATGATGGAGAGGTGGTATGATGAACCAGCTAGAACAACTTAAACAGTATTCTGAAGTGGTTGCAGATACTGGGGATATCAAACTGTTAAATGAATTTCAAACACGCGATGCAACAACCAACCCCAAACTGATTCTTGATGCCGCACTTAATCCGGATTACCAACGGACATTGAAAGAAGCCCTGACCGAAGCTGAAAAAGATGATAATTCCGGCTACCCGCAGGCCATTCGCTTTGCAGCACGCTTCATCACCAAAATTGGAACAGAACTTTTACAGGTAATTCCTGGCAGAATTTCCAGTGAACTGGATCCTCGTTTAAGTTTCGATACAATCGAAACAATCAAGCGGGCTCAATACTTAATTTCCCTTTACGAAAAAAATGGAATCGCACCTGAACGTATTCTGATCAAAGTAGCAGCAACCTGGGAAGGTATAAAGGCAGCAGAAGAATTGGAAAAACAAGGGATCCATTGTAATTTAACTCTGGTGTTTTCCCTGGTTCAGGCGGCAGCCTGTGCACAGTCGAAAGTTACACTTATTTCCCCTTTTGTGGGACGTCTGAATGAATATTATTCCAATAATCATATCGAATCGAAACAATCCCCGGGGGTAGAGCTGATACAATCCATTGTTGACTATTATAGTGCCCATGCGATTTCTACTGAAATTATGGCAGCGAGCTTCAGGAATAAAGAGCAAGTGCTTTCAGTTGCCGGCACAAAATTATTAACCATTCCCCCAGATATTTTGAAAGACTTGAGGCAAAGCGAAGAGACTGTGATTCGGAAAATCAACTCCCCCGCATCAGGATTTCAAACGCCATCGATTTTATTCTCCTCACGAGAGGAGTTTTTGCACGAGCTGGCCCGTAATAAGCCGGCTTACCATCTTTTGAAAGATGGTAATTTTAAATTTACAAAAGCATTTCTCAAACTGAGACAGGTTGCTTTCAACCAACTCAAACCTATGCTCCTTTTTTCAGTATTAGCTGAAAAGCTGTCGCAGTCGATGAAAATGTAAAGCTAAGCTCTACCATACAATAGTTACTTATGAATTCTTTTTCGTTTATGACGTGAGCGTCTTAGCATATTAAGCAACTCTACACTAATTGAAAAACCCATCGCAAAATATACATAAGCCCGAGGAACATGGAAGGAGAAGCTGTCTGCGATAAGAACCGTACCTATTAAAATAAGAAAAGACAAGGCCAGCATTTTTATCGTCGGATGTTTATCGATGAAACGGCTGACTGGTTCGCTGGCATAAATCATTACCAGAATAGCGCAGGTAATTGCAGCCGCCATAACCCAGAAGCGGTTAGTCAGGCCAATCGCAGTTAGAACGCTATCCAGTGAAAATACCACATCCATAATTGCAACCTGTGTCACCACCGATTTCATAGTGGTTTTCCTGGAGGGCTTATCAATCATAAGCGGGGGATGTTCTCCCACTTCATCATGAATTTCCTGTGTCGCCTTAACAATAAGAAACGCACCGCCCGCGAAAAGAAAAAGATCCCGTGCCGAGAAGGAAAATTTGGCAATTGAAAATAAGGGATGCTTAAGTTCTGCCAGCCAGACCGCTGAGGCTAACAGGCATAAACGGGTCACCCAGGCAAATGTAAGCCCCCATCGTCTGGCGGCCTTACGTTGCTCCAAAGGCAGTTTTTCTGTAAGGATTGATAAAAAGATTAAATTGTCTATTCCTAGTACAATCTCCAATATAACCAATGCTATCAGACTAAATATGATATCCAACATATCCATTTGTAATTCTCATGACTTGATCGAAATCAATTATTTATTGAGCTAAAAAAATGTATTTTCTCTTGAGAATAAGACTATGATTTTAATTAAACATAACCATTTCACTTTACTACATATCTTAGCTATAATAGACAGCGTTATACAATCTTTATTTAGGTGACCACAATAATTAAGTTAATAAAAAAGCTGTTGCGAAAGTCCAGGGGAAAACATACTCCTATAGAAGCCAGCTTCATCATACCCCGCACACAGCATAATGTTTCAAAAACGGATATCAGTCCTAATGCCCTGAAGGTTTTAAACCGCCTCAATGGCGCTGGCTTTCAAGCTTATCTTGTTGGAGGAAGCGTGCGTGATCTTCTTTTAGGTCAGGCTCCAAAAGATTTTGACGTGGCAACTAACGCTACTCCCAGTCAGATTAAAAGCTTATTTAGAAATGCCCGTATAATTGGTCGCCGCTTCAAATTAGTTCATATTATATTCCATCGCGATATTATCGAAGTAGCCACATTTCGCGGTAATCAGTCAATTGATGAAAGCCAGCAGGTTAATGAGCGCGGCATGCTTGTGCGCGATAATGTTTACGGTAGTCTGGATGAAGATGCCTGGCGGCGTGATTTTACCGTTAACTCACTTTACTATAATATCGAAGATTCTTCCATTGTCGACTTCACAGGCGGAGTGGAAGACATCCATCGCAGACAATTGCGTATGATAGGAGATCCGCTCATTCGCTATCAGGAAGATCCGGTGAGGATGCTTCGTGCCATTCGTTTCAGCGCCAAACTTAATTTTGCTCTGGAAGAAGAAACGGCGAAACCCTTGACGAAAATGAGTTCGTTAATACGTCATGTGTCAAGCTCCAGATTATTTGATGAGATCACCAAGCTCTATCAATGCGGACAAGGTGAGGCCGTTCAGCGCTTACTGATTGAGCATGGCTTATTTGCAGAACTCTTTAGCCAAACCTCGCAATTGCTTCATTCCGAATACCCGGTAAGTGCGCTATTAGGAATTGCTCTGGAAAGTACAGATACCCGAATACAAGGTAATAAACCGGTAACCCCTGCCTTTCTTTTTGCCGTATTGCTCTGGTTTCCTCTGAAACAGCAGGCAGCGATTTATCAGCAAGCAGAAAATTTAGCGCCCTTATCGGCACTGGAAAAAGCAATGAATCATGTGATTTTTGAACAGAATAAGGTCATTGCTATTCCCAAACGATTTACTCAGGTTATTCGTGAAATCTGGCTTTTGCAATTTCGCTTTACAAAACGACATGGCGGAAGAGCGATTAATTTGTTGCAACATCCCCGATTCAGGGCAGCATTCGATTTTCTGGCACTAAGGGCGCTAGCTGGTGATGAATCCATGGAGCTTGCCCAATGGTGGACAAATTTTCAGGATGCAGACGAAACCAGGCAGCATGAAATGATCACCGAAATATCCCCTCCTCCGTCAAGAAAACCCAGACGCAGACAACGGAGTAAATCGGTTTCAGAATGATTTGCTATCTTGCGCTTGGAAGTAACTTGAAAAGTCCTGAAAGACAGATACGAACGGCAATTCAGGCCATAGCTTCCTTACCTAAGACCCAGGTACTCAAAACAGCGAGTCTGTATGAGAGTGTCGCCTGGGGCAGAAAAATTCAGCCTTGTTTTTGTAATACAGTCATTAAGATTAAAACAGGGCTTCGGGCTTTAGATTTGTTGAAACAATGCCAGCAGATTGAGAAAACTCATGGCAGGATCCGACGAATACGTTGGGGGTCTCGTACCCTGGACATTGATATCCTGATTTTTGGAAAGCATTTCTTACGCCATCCACGGCTTCAGATCCCACATCCACGATTGTTGGAGCGCGATTTTATGTTTCTTCCCTTATTGGAAATCTCACCGAAAACTCAACTACCCGATGGAAGCAAAGTGTCAGATTCTATTGCAAAAAATCCAACTCAAACCTGTATTACCATCTCTAAATAATTAAATCAAAATGATCTATTTATTGACAGTTTATCGTCCATATACCTAAAATAGCCGATTTTGAAGCACCATTCCGGTACCAATCACTATGCCTCTTTTTTTAAATAACTCTCAGCAAATAATCAATCTTCTTAGCAGAGAATATAATGTCGATTGCACAGCTTATGAAAATATTAACTTTAAAATAATGAAGAACTATAAGTACTTTTCACAAAAGAAACTTATAAACGCATCGCCTTCAGATTTCATTCCTACTGAAAATGAAGTGCACGACAATCCTCAACTACTCAAATTGATTACTTCTATTTTATTCAGTGATCTCTTCGACTTTCTTAATTTCGAAGAAAATATCTTAATCAGTGCAGATTATTTTAAGAGCAAATTGATTGAAGTGCAGAATTATATCCAGATCTGCCACTCGTCCTTAAGCCCCGATGAAAGGGCGCTTAAAGTTGACGCCATTGAATTCCTGATATGCCAAATGATTGGTTTACGATTGCTCAAAGAAATCAGGGAGAAGAAACTGGAACTCCCATTTGAACCGATAAGTAAAAAAGACGCCGAACAAGATTTGCAAGCTTTAAAGAATATTATGCCAAAGCTTGGTACAACAAGAAAACTGACCCTGTCTTTTAACGACAGTTTTCCACAAACTCTAGTGGGAGCGTCTGTCTCAGCCCGCTATGTGGATCCTTTCCGTTATGCCGTTAGCAATGGACAAAGGGCCAAAACAAATGCCTATACTCCTTTAAGTGCCTGGAGTGAAGATAATCTGGCTTCATTTTTTTGTGGGCAACTTCGCCAGACAGCGATGAAGGCCAGAAAAAATGCCCAGAAAGCACAAACTGCGGTGACTGCTCCCAATCTATCTGAAAATACACCGTCAGATATGTATAATTTTCACAGGCTTGACATGCATCTTTCATGTTCAAAAATAAGATATGCACTTATAAGAAAATATGGTGTAAACCAATATCATCCCTTATACGTAGGTTCTCTTGTTGAATTCCTGAAAAGAGAATATGGCTACTCAGTGGAAAACTATCTCGATTTATGTATGGGATGGGCCGATCGCATGGCAGGTGCCTTTGGTGCTTCCCCTTTGGGCGTTAAACGTTATGTTGGAACCGATCCGAACACTAAACTGGTCCCAGCCTATAAAGAGATTATTGCAAACCATCAACCCAGAAACTTCCAAACCTTTACTTATGCACTTCCTATGGAAGCCCTCACACAAGCTCAGTTATGCCCAGACGGCAAGCCCAACCACATGATGTTAACCTCTCCTCCTTATTTTGATAAAGAAAACTATCCAGGCAAACTACAATCACATAAATTGTATCCAAAATATGAGGACTGGTTCAAAAACTTCATGATGCCACTCATTAGCCAGGCGCAGATGGGTTTGGAAGTGGGCGGATTTATTGCTATTGAAATGGGAACCGCCCTGGATAGATCAATCGATATCCCAGGCGATATTGACACTTATCTCGGCAAATGTCCCCAATTAGAAAAGCTCGGCAAGTTTGTTAATACCAGGTATTACAGTACCCCGACATTCTTGGTGCGATATGTTGGTACATTTCCATTAGAAAAGCCGATTCAGCTGCAAATATCAGAAAGTTTAGAATTTATAGGCAGTGGAAACTTCAATGATAAAACCTGCGTTGATGAGTTTGAGCAGAAGAAATTAATGGCAGCATCTGCTTTGGCATTAATGTCTTCGGATTATTCTAATGAACCCCCTCTATTACCTGAGGATCCCTTGCAAGAAGATGAGGTACTGGCAGGTGGTGCGGTTTTTAAAAGAGCTAATGACAGCGAAGATACTGATACCCTAAAAAGACAGAAAGGAAATCAAAATCCGTCACGAGCAAAAAATGCAGGGCATCTTTCGAAATTTGGCATACATGCTCACAGAGAGGATTCATTTACCTCTCCCTTTGTGAAGTCTGCAGAACAGGCCATGAATTCACTCGAACAGGATATTGATCGACCAGGGTTTAAATTTTAGGCCAAGGGAGTATATATCGCTTCATTAAAAATCCTCACTCCCTAGGGTGTGGGTTAAAGAGAGGGTTAAAATCATCCCTCCCCCTGGCCCTCATTGCCGTTAAGTTAAGCTCAATTTTGTATTAACTGTCTTCCCCGCAAAGGCGGGGATCCATCTCTGAGCTAGCTGCAGTATCAATTGAGGAATGGATTCCCGCCTTCGCGGGAAAGACAAGATTCTAAACTTAACAGGTAAATTTAAGATACATCAAACTCACAAGGCTTACAAACGGGATAAAGGTTGTTGTTTTTACTGAAAGAAACTACAATTAAGTTGATACCTGTTTTATGGATGAGGCAATCTTGTATAAAATAATTCTGCACGCGACGGACTTAAAAGAAAATCATAGGATTTACTGTCAGCAGGCAGTGATGTTGGCAAAGGCTTTTAATGCCGAGCTTCATTTTCTTCATGTCATTGAGCCCCCTAAGTCGCTTCAATTCGCACAAAGCCTGGGATTTGCTGAAATTGCCAAACCATCCAAGGAAGATGCCCAAACAGTTATGGACTTACTCTGCGAAAGTCTGGGTATACCAGCCGAACAGCAATACATTGAAATTGGCACAGCTTCTCAGCATATTTTACAAAAAATTAAAGAATTAGGCTGCGATCTGGTTATCCTTGGCAGTCATAGCTCAAGCATTCCCGCATTTTTAGGAAGTACAGCCAATGCGGTCATGCATCATGCAAGTTGCGACGTGCTGACTCTTAGAAATACTGAAACTGGTTAGAGAACCTTATCTGACTGTTACTTGAAAAGAGCCTTTTCTATCATTGGGATAATTTTAAGATTAGCCTCTGGAAATTCAAAATCGCTCAGACTATTAAGATTCACCCATCTTAGGTCAAGTTGGGATTCCTTACAAACGGCAGTGCCTGAGAAATGAGAAACCAGAAAAACCTGGAGTTGAACGGGCTTTGCCCCATAAGAATGGACAACTTCGCCCAAGAAATCATACTTCTCAACAGTTAAACCCACTTCTTCATGCACTTCTCGAATCAGCGCATCCGCTGCATTTTCAGTGGCCTCGACTTTCCCCCCTGGAAATTCCCAGGCCCCTGGATGCGGAACATGCAAGGGCCTTTGAGTAATGAGAATTTTCTGTAAGTGGTCAACAATGACTGCAACGGCTACTTTCACACCAGACTACCATGACAGCTTTTATATTTTTTGCCAGAACCACAAGGACAAGGCTCATTACGCCCTACTTTTTGCTCTGTCCGGCGAAAAGTAGTTTGCCCGTCTTGCTGCTGGTCATGTTCAGCTAGCGACTCATCTTCATGAATGAATTGCATTTTCTGAACCTGTTCAGAGCGGCGCTGCTCCTCAACCGCATTCACATCTTCTTCAGTCTGCACTTGAACCGAGGTGAGCAGACGAATAATATCGTATTTCAAATTGTCTAACATCATTGTAAATAATGTAAACGCTTCTCGTTTATATTCCTGCTTCGGATCTTTTTGAGCATAACCTCTTAAGTGGATTCCCTGACGCAGGTGGTCCATTGCTGCCAGGTGCTCACGCCATTGAGTATCCATCGTTTGAAGGATTACTGATTTCTCAAATTGTGAAAGGACTTCGCGTCCGGCCAGCTGTTCTTTTTCCTCATAGCGTTTCAAGCATAAATCAAAGATTCGATCCCTGATTTGTTCAGGTTGCAGGGAGTGATCGTTTTCAACCCAGCTTTCTACATCCGCTTTAATTTGAAAATCTTCCTGCAGAGTTGTGGATAAGCCTTTTAAATCCCATTGATCTTCAAGGCTCTGTGGAGGAATGTAACTATCAACCAGACCGAATATTACATCTTCGCGCATTGAGTCGACAGTTTCCTTAGGATCACTCATTGCCATAATTTCAGCCCGCTGGCTATAAATCACTTTACGCTGGTTGTTCGCAACATTATCGTAGTCCAGTAATTGCTTACGCACATCAAAATGATGACCTTCCAATTTACGCTGTGCATTTTCAATTGCTTTTGTAACCAGGTTATGCTCGATAGGCTCTCCAGGTTTCATTCCCAGACGGCGCATCATATTCGCCACACGCTCTGAAGCAAAGATACGCATTAAATTGTCTTCCAACGACAGATAAAAGCGGCTGCTGCCAGGATCCCCCTGACGGCCTGCTCTACCACGCAACTGATTATCAATACGGCGAGATTCATGGCGCTCGGAACCAATAATTCGCAAGCCCCCTGCCTTTAATACTTCTTCATGACGCTTTTGCCATTCTTCTTTTACTTTCTGACGATCAGCTTCTGAAGCATCGGCAGGCAACTCCGCCAGAGCGGCAGACAAGCTGCCTCCCAATACGATGTCAGTTCCCCGGCCCGCCATATTGGTAGCAATTGTGACCACGCCAGGCCGACCCGCTTCAGCAATGATATGCGCTTCTTTTTCATGGAATTTCGCATTGAGCACCTGATGCTTGATCTTGACTTTATCCAGGAGACGGCTAACCAGCTCAGAGGCTTCAATGGAAGCCGTACCGACCAGTACTGGCTGACGTCTGGTAATACAATCACGAATATCTTCAATAATCGCTTCGTATTTATCTTTCTGAGTCAGATAAACAAGATCGGCCTGGTCCTGACGCTGCATCGAGCGATTGGTTGGGATGACAACCACTTCCAGGTTATAAATCTGCTGAAACTCATAAGCCTCAGTATCCGCTGTACCAGTCATTCCAGCCAGCTTATTATAAATACGGAAGAAGTTCTGGAAGGTAATAGAGGCAAGCGTCTGATTTTCATGCTGGATAGCCACTCGTTCCTTGGCTTCAACAGCCTGATGCAACCCTTCGGACCATCGACGACCGGGCATGGTACGTCCAGTGTGTTCGTCCACAATAACAACCTGATTGTCTTTGACGATATAATCTACATCACGATGGAACATGACATGGGCGCGCAAGGATGCATTGACATGATGCATTAATATGATATTGCTTGCATGATAGAGGCTTTCACCTGGATCGAGTAAACCTTCATTGGTCAATAACTCTTCAATAAGCTGATGACCAGACTCAGTCAGATGCGCCTGTTTCTGCTTCTCATCTACGGTGTAATGGCCGCCATCACCTTCTTCCTCCTGTTTCTTAAGCTGGGGAATCAGTTTATTTACTTTCACATAAAAATCAGAGCTGCCCTCTGCAGCACCAGAAATAATTAAAGGCGTTCGTGCTTCGTCAATGAGGATGGAATCGACTTCGTCGACGATAGCAAAGTTTAGCTCTCTCTGAACCTTATCTGCCAGGCTGAATGCCATATTATCGCGCAGATAATCAAAGCCAAATTCATTATTGGTTCCATAGACGATATCGGCTTTATACGCTTCCTGTTTCGCTGGATGCGCCATGTCGGGGGTAATGACTCCAACCGTTAAGCCCAGAAATTCATAGATTGGCTTCATCCACTGGCTGTCCCGCTTAGCGAGATAATCGTTTACAGTCACCACGTGGACACCTAAACCGGTAATAGCGTTTAAGTAAGCGGGCAATGTGGCTACAAGGGTTTTACCTTCACCAGTTCGCATCTCGGCAATATTCCCTTCATGCAGAACCATTCCCCCAATCAATTGCACATCAAAATGCCGCAATCCCATTGTCCGTACAGAGACTTCCCTGACAACCGCAAATGCTTCAGCCAGCATTTCATCAAGCGATTCACCTTGTTCCAGGCGCGCTTTAAATTCTTGGGTTTTTGCTGCCAATTGCTCATCAGAGAGGCTTTGCATCATTGGCTCAAAACCATTGATAGCCAGCACAACCTTCTCCATGCGTCTCAAGGTCCGCTCATTCCGACTACCAAACATTTTTTTCATCAATGTATTTAGCATGGCCTAATAATCCCCTGTGATTTTTGCACGTCAAAAGCGCTTAATTTACTAGAATTAAAGAAAAATTGCCATGAATAAGACCATTTCTATGTAAATTAAGCTCTCAAAACAAAGTACAGACTTCCAAATCAGCTCGAATTATGAAAATTCTGTGTTATGCCTTGGCAGTGCAGCACAATTTTAAAATACGCGCAGGTTGAATTTTGGGCTAAAATCTTAAGAGAAACCTTGCAATGAATCAGGATTTTCACGAGAGAATTAAAAACCTGCCAATGAACTATTTCAAAAAAAGAGGTTATTCAATATGCAAGTCACAACCGCAAGAGGACTCATTTACCTTGTCAGATTTATTAAAATGCTATGCACTCTGGTTATAATACTCATTGCCATTTCATTTCTAAGCCATTATATATCCGATCCAAAGGCCTATCCAGTTCTGATGAAACTCAATCAGTTTACAAACTCGCATACAGCCGAAGCAATCGGGTTAATTAAAAGAACTATTCCCTACCAGTTTTCCGGAACAGATTTCAGTCAGATCATCCTGATAGCTTTAATTTCAATCGTCCTGCATTTTTTAAGCCTGATACAGGACAAGCTTGGTTTATTGATATACAAAAGACGAGAAAGTATTCAATATCAGCAATGGCGAAAAAAACTTGAGGAACGCCTGTCCAGGGAGCAGATGCAGGAAATTGACAGTAAATTTTCGCAACTCGATTCCTCCCTCTCATCCAGCGAACGGCGAAAAATGTTGAAAGAGTTTGCCCGTCTTAAAAGTAAACTGGATGCGATGGGACAGCAATTAGCATTTCTATCCATTGATGTTGTGGATTCCACAGGAATGAAACGTAATGAAGACAAGTACCTCGCGGCTTATGATTTCGATCGCTATAATGAATTGGTGATACAGTGTCTGAAAGAAAATCATGTCATTAAATATGCAATGACACCTGATGGTATGATGAGCTGCTTTCAAAAAATAGATGAAGCGGTCAGCGCTGCCAAAATGCTTCTTGAACGCCTGGTTGACTTTAATCAACACTCAAAACAGATTAAGCGAAATTTTCATGTCCGCTGCGGCATCAATGGCGGCTTTGTTTATATCGATGACGATACTCCCCTGGAACAAGTCAGTGATCGGGCAATTGATATTGCGGGGCATATGCAAAAACATGCGAAACCTGACTGCATTAATATTGCTGCCTCAGCAATTGAACCCCTGAAAAACAGAGAGGGTTTTGCTGAAACACGCAATATTGTTGATGAGCAGAAAGTCTATGAATGGGGAAAGCAGCTCACTTAGTGCTGACAGGCTTCTCATCCAGTTGGCAATAGTAATAAAAAATTAATCCTTTATAACAACTTGTATTGTAAGTTTTCCCTCTCATTAAATCCTGCAGACGATAGTAATCGCAGCTTGCCTGAAAGCTATAATTTTCACTGTAGTGATAGCCCGATAGACAAAAATAGGCATTGGCAGTAAAGGAAACCAAACTGATAAGCAAAGTTAACACGGTTTTTGTAAACATAATTACTCCTGAAAATCCTCTGAACTTCAAAGCGCTGCAGATTCGGGAATGACTGAGTTAAGTAATGACTCCCGATTTTCAAGCCATTCTGTCGCAAAGTCCAGTTGGGCGGCATTTTTAGCTTGCAAAATTGACTGCAATAATGCTTTCCACTCTTTATTTCCCGACTGTCCATGATAAATATTAAAAACAGGCTTTAACAGAACTGAAAGCGGAACCGATTGCTCCAACTGGATTTTCACATAATACATATAGTTCTGAAAGATACTCAGACGACTTAAAACGGGAACATCAGGATAAACGTGACGATGTAAACCAGCCAGTGCAAAGGGATTATCGCAGGCTAACCGGCCCAGCATAACTCCATCTACTTGCTCAAGATGTGTTTTAACGGCCTCAAGGTTTGATATATTTCCGTTTACAACCATTGGAGTCGCTGGAAACTCTTTTTTTAGTCGATACACATAGTCATAGTTTATAGGGGGAATGCTGCGGTTTTGCTTGGGATTTAAGCCATGCAGCCAGGCTTTTCGCGCATGAACAATTAACTTGTCAGCGCCTGCCTTAATAATTTTCTCTGCAAAGCCTGCAAAAAAATCATAACTGTCCTGATGATCTATGCCTATTCTTGTCTTGGCTGTAACCGGAATTCGGACAGCCTCCTTCATCGCAGCGATACATTCACCAACCAGCGACGGCTCTCGCATCATACAGGCGCCAAAGCGCCCTGCCAGGACTCGATCACTGGGGCAGCCTAAATTCAGATTCACTTCCGCAAAGCCCCTTTCCTCTGCAATCTTTGCACATTCTGCGAGTACCTCAGGCTCTGAGCCCCCTAATTGTAAAGCCAGCGGATGTTCGCAGGCATCATAGCCCAATGCCCGCTCCGGCTTGTTACGTATGGCTCCTGCTGTCTGCATTTCCGTATAAAGCAATGCCTTCGGGGCTATCAGACGCATGAAAACTCGAAAATGAGTATTTGTCCAGTCTATCATTGGGGCAATAGCCAATGGGGAAAAAATCGCATCACTTGACATAATGGAAAATAAACTTCAAAAAATTAGACATAGTATACAGTAGGTTTTATTTTGTACAAATTAATTGTAAGTGAGCATTTAAGTCAAAGGCACTAGCATTTCAGCTATTAACTGTAGCCGTGCCCGCCTCTGGAACACATTAATATCCAGTTTATATGCCATATGCAACTTACGCAGACGATGATTCGGCCATTGATTGAGATCCACATTAAATGCTATCGCATCAATTGTATCGCCCCCGCTTTCATGAATAAGACTCAGCTTAAGATGATTTTTACCAACCAGGCGCTGTTCAATAATTTCAAATACGTCATCAAAGCAAGGTTCAGGGAATTGCTGTCCCCAGGGACCTGCCTGTTGCAGCATTAAAGCAGTTTCTATGGATAGTTCTGATGATGTCAGTGAACCATCGCTTAATAACACCCCTTCCAAATCGAGTTCATGGCGATGCTTTGCGACTTCTTCAACAAATACTTTTTGAAAATCTGAAAATGCGCCGGGATGCAAACTTAATCCCGCAGCCATCGCATGACCGCCAAAGCGATTGATAAGACCTGGGTAATGGGTATCGATTTCTGCAAGAACGTCTCGAATATTGAGACCTGAAACAGAGCGTGCTGAACCTTTCATTTCACTGTCACTGACTACCGCGAAAGCGATAACCGGCCGGTGAAAGCGATCTTTCAGGCGCCCCGCCAGGATCCCAATCACTCCCTGATGCCAGTTTTCATCCATTAAGCATAATGCCGGAGGAAGATGAACACTATTTTCCATTTTTTTAGCCATCTGGTTTACGACCGCTAAAGCCTGCTCTTTCATCTCCGCCTCAATTTGACGGCGCTCCTGATTCAACTCATCCAATTGACGGGCATAAAGCCTTGCCCGATTCATGTCCTCACATAAAAGGCATTCAATACCTAAAGACATATCATCAAGACGCCCGGCAGCATTCAAACGCGGAGCCACAGAAAATCCCATATCCGATTCGCGAATCGTTTCAGCACTCTTGCCTGCAACTTCCATTAAGGCCAGAATGCCAGGCCGGCAATGCCCTTGCCGAATGCGGGCAATCCCCTGATTAATCATGATGCGATTGTTTTGATCCAGAGTAACGACGTCGGCGACAGTTCCCAAGGCCACCAAATCCAGAAACTGGGCCATATTCGGTGCTTCAATACCTTGTTCAGTGAACCAGTTTGAATTCACAAGATGCCTGCGCAAGGCCAGCATGACGTAAAAAATAACCCCAACTCCTGCCATTGATTTACTGGCGAACCCATCGCCATACTGATTGGGATTTACAATAGCACAGGCTTTGGGCAATTGATCTCCGGGTAAATGGTGATCTGTAATTAATACATCTATTCCGGCCCGGTTGGCAGCATCCACACCCTCAATGCTAGCGATGCCGTTATCAACAGTAATTAATAAATCAGGAGCTCGTTGTCTGGCCACCTCAACGATTGCGGGAGTCAGTCCATAGCCAAATTCAAAGCGGTTAGGAACCAGATAATCCACATTTGCTGCCCCCATGCTCCTCAATGCCGAAATAGCTACCGCGGTTGATGTGGCGCCATCAGCATCAAAATCACCAATAACCAGGATTCTTTGTTTCTGTCTTAAGGCCTGCTCGAGACGCTGACTGGCTTTGTCAATGTCGATCAACTCATTATAAGGAAGCAGAGATTGTACACGTTTGTCCAGTTGACTCTCATGTTCAATACCTCTGGCTGTATAAATACGTTGTAACAGCGGGGATAACGAGTTCAGGGTCGAGGAAATTTCAGCAATCGCTCTTCTTTTTATTTGCATGAATCAGGGATCTCCACAATCGTATCAATACATTTGGTTTTGTTATCTGGCAGGCCATATTATTCCAGTAACAGCGAACTGCCAAACCTTTCTTTTTTGCTTTATCGAGGAGAACATTCAGCGCTTGTTCATCATGCAAACAGATGACGGTGTTTTTATCCAGTTTACACTGCAGATTAAGATTCTCAATAATTTGAGGAAATGCTGAGATTAATTGTGCATCATCGCTTAAAATTCTTTTTTTAGCAGGAAAATGAAATTCCCCTTCGCCATAAAACCACAGCCCGTTTACATTAGCCCCATTATACTGATTACTTACGATGCTTGCGGAAAACAACATCTGCATTTCGGTAAACAGACGTTGCCAATATAGAGATTCACCCATATTTTTTAAGATAGGCAATAAGGAGTGATGTAAAATGCGAGGAAGAAATTGGCTTTGTAATTTGGGCTTATCACCTGGATTCAACAGCCATAAGTGTGCATCATGGTAATAGACTGAACAATTGTCCTGTTCTAAAAATTGTTTAACTTGCTGAAATAAGTTTCGGGCATCTGCCTTGCTTAATTCAAGTTCATGGCCCATTGCCACAATCATTGCATCATTATGAGTTGCTTCCCAGTGAATGGGAGAGGCGACAATCCACTGGCCTTCCAATTGATGAAGGCGTCGTAAAAAATCTCCAATCGCAGGATTTTCATTGTGACTATCCAGAACATGAAGAATGTTCAACCAGTAATTACCCTGAGTTGGTAAGAGACTGGCCTCAGATGGGCAATTATCAGATAAGCCATTGATGATAATATCCATTTATACCGCCTCAGCGTAACCATCCTTTTTAAATAATGCCTTTAAATTACGAAGTGCCTGGCGAGTTCGCTGCCTGTTTTCAATCAGCCCAAAACGGACATACTGATCACCCTGCGGGCCAAAGCCAATACCAGGGGATACCGCGACATGCGCTTCCTGTAACAAATATTTTGAGAACTCAAGCGAACCCATATGACGATAAAACGGGGGAATTTTTGCCCAGACAAACATAGTGGCTTTGGGCTTTTCCACAAACCAGCCCAATTCGCACAAACCTTCACAGAGCACATCGCGGCGCTTTTCGTACAAGGATCTAATCTCATGGACGCAATCATCCGGTCCCTCAAGTGCTGCAATTGCTGCCACCTGAATTGGGGTAAAAGTGCCGTAATCGAGATAGGACTTTATGCGGGTTAAGGCGGCGACCAGTTCTTCGTTTCCACAGGCGAAACCAACCCGCCAGCCAGGCATGTTATAGGACTTTGACATTGAATAGGTTTCAATGGCGATATCGATAGCACCGGGGACCTGTAAAATGGAAGGTGCCTTATATCCATCAAAGACGATATCAGCATAGGCCAAATCATGAATAACCCAGATGTGATGACGCTTTGCCAATTCAACTATTTTTACAAAAAAATCATATTCTACACAGTGTGTACTGGGATTAGCAGGAAAGTTAATAACCAGCGCTTTGGGTCGTGGCCAGGTTTGCTCTATGGCTATTTCAATGTCCTGCAGGAACTGATTTTCATCAACCAGCGGAATTTGCTTGACATTGGCTCCAGCGATAATAAATCCGTAGGTGTGAATTGGATAAGCTGGGTCAGGTACAATCACGGTATCTCCCGGGCCGCTGATAGCCAGGGCCAGATGAGCAAGGCCTTCTTTAGATCCAATAGTGGTCAGCACCTGCTTTTCGCTATCCAGCTCAACATTGTAATTGCGCTTATACCAGCTGGCCATTGCCCGTCTCAGGCGAGGAATACCTTTGGACATCGAGTACCGATGCGTATCGGGACGTTGTGCCGTTTCAACAAGCTTGTCGACGATATGCTGCGGCGTAGGCTGATCGGGATTTCCCATGCCAAAATCAATTACGTCCTCTCCACGCGCCCGCGCTTCTGACTTTAATTGGGTCATTGTATTAAAGACATAAGGGGGTAAACGTTTTATGCGTGGAAACTGACTCATGATTCACCTCTATGATATAATGCTCGATATTATAAATTATTGTGTGACTAAAAACCATGCACCTACATTTGGAATCCGCAGATAAATTTGCCGTGCAGGCATACAGTGATTCAGAAGTTAAAATTGACGGCGAAATTTATCAGCACAATCTTATTGTCTCAGCTCAAGGAGTACTTACCGATTGGCCTGTCACCAGGATCTCTGAAATGATTATTCAATCGTTAAACAGTTTTTTAGCTGTTCGACCAGAGATTATCATCATTGGCCATACAGAGTCTGGTAAATTACCCTCTCCGGCTATTTTTGAGTTATTGTCACAAAAACGCATCGGTTTGGAATCCATGTCCATTGGTGCCGCCTGCCGAACTTACAATGTATTACTTAGCGAACAACGACGAGTCGCTTTGGGTATCATTTTGAACCCGGCGCTCTCGTAAAATTGATTCATGCCGTTGAGATAGATAAGTTTTTTGTAGACAGGATTCCTCCCCTTATTCATAGTTAATTGGTGCAACGATGGATTTGACTGTCTGTGAATTTGAGAGTGTTCATTACACTGTGTCATTACTCACAGGCACGCCATCATCTCGAACGCAGGGCCGTCATCTCGAACGCAGTGAGAGATCTCCCAAACCTTGGTTTGTGCCAGCACTCGGAGATCTCTCACTACGTTCGAGATGACATGGCATGACACAGTTTGATGAACACTCTCGTGAATTTCGACTTTTTCATGCAGAATCTCCACGAAGTAGCCTTGGCGTTGCTGTGTAGCCAAGGCTCTCGATAGTCCTAAGAGGTACGCCCACTAATCTGCTTCGGAAGGTGTCATGCCTAAACCCGGCAAAATAGATACTTGGCTCTCTGGCTCAGATTTGGAAGTTTAAATAGCCCATTTCGATTTTATGCTGACTAATATGCTGAAATAACTCACTCCTGATTCCTTGAAGTTGTGTTGTAAACTCACTGAGTGTTGTTGAAGAACTAACTGGGGAGATAAAGTTTTGACTGGCCAGAACTCGAGCGGTTTTTTCAACTAAAAATCAGCGGACCCTCTAGGTTCACATACGCTGGAAGACCAACACGACCAACAACCAGAGGATCAACGATTGGAAATGAAAAAATAACCGATGGAATTTTTGTTAGTCCTATCTTCTTCGACATAGTTGTTTTTCTTTGAATTATAATTAGGGAGAAATATCAAATATTCACAGTGCTTACGATAATGCTGTCAAAAATTGACGTCAAATAATAATTAATAAACCTAAAAAGAATTTGCTATTTTTTACTGAATGAATAAAAATCCTGCACGCTGTATTTAGCCATTACATTACATAAGAGGTGTGTTGTGACACGACAAGCATTGATGCAGAAAATAGAGCAGACTGACAACGAAATCAAAGCAGTAACTGCTGAGTTGAAACGAGTTCATAAAATTACCCAGGACTATGCAAGCAAAGTCTGGGAGGAAAGTCCTGTAGCATTCACCGCTGAACAAATTAAGGCTCGTGCCAAAGAATTGGCAGCCGAGATTGTAAAAAACTATCCCCAGGGCACTAATCCGGTACTCATTACCCTTCTCGATGGAGGAATACCCTTTGCCCGCGATGTAGAAGATGCACTCAATGAGCTTGGATATATTTACACGCCAGCCACCATGCAGGTGTCAAGCTATGGCAATAAAACAACAGGCGGTAAGGTTAATATAATTGCTGAATCCAAAGTTCCCGTGGGCGGGCGGCATGTTATTTTTCTGGATGATGTCTGTGAAACCGCACACACCTACCTTGAAGTCAGGAAGCACTTGAAAAAAGCAGGGCCTGAAAGTATTTCATTAATGGTTATGGTGGATAAAGAGCAGGAAAAACCAAGAGATGAGAATTATTCTCCAGAATATGCCGGCTTTAAAGCCAGGCTTGATTTCTTAATTGGTAAAGGACTTGATTTATTCAAACGCCTGAGGCAGACCAAAGAAATCAGAATGGTTGATCCCAGTAAGCTTGATCAGGAAATATTAGCAACTATTGAGACTGAAGGACCACTGAATAAGAAACTGCAAGAACTGATCGCTCAGAAAGGCGCGCTGGAATTAGAATTGAGTTCTTTCAAGGAAGAACAGCCATCCAGCCCGGGAACAAACCGACATGGAATGTACGGCGCTACAGTACCTCAGCCAGTAGGTAAGAAAGAAGATTCCAAAGATAGTCAAGAAGAAGCAAGAAACATATCATACTTCAGTTGATAAGCCAGCCTCATGTCGGCTGGTATAAGTCCGGCCGATAAATTACATCTTTTATTTTGTTTGAATTTTGTACTTTGCGATGATATAATGCCCGCATTGTTCACCGAATAGAAATTAAATATGATTAAAGTAATTCTTGTTCCAACCAAGTGGCTGTCAACAATCACTCCTATATCTTTTGCAGATGAAGATACGCTTAACGCGTCAAGACATAATAAAGTATATGGAAGCTTTATAGCCTCACTTCAAGCGCCGAGTGAAACAATTCTTATGCCCTTCCAATACAACAGCATATCGGAAACTCCCACGTCTCCTGCCAGAATTGGCCTGGTTCCAGAACTCAAGCTCTATCTTACTACTAAAAATGAACTATTCAATCTAAGTGAATTACCCGCTGTGGATCCCTTAATAAATAGAGATTGCCAGCGGCTTATATTTTTAGCTGATAGCGATGATGCAACCTCCGGTTTGTTGTTTGATAATGAAAAGGCAGTGGAAATGTTCACCGACAAGTATACTGTTAAATCGTTCATGGATACCCATATCCTTAATTCAAGACGCATTAAATTCGAGCATCAGAGTGTCCATCAATATTTATTTATTACGGGAGACGATGTAACCAAAGTTCACGAAGAACGCCGCCAACATTTAGGATATGACATCGAGATCATCCCATTATCCAAAATCGTAAATGATGAAATGCTCCCGTTAACTGCCAATGTATCCGGTGAGTACAATTATTGGAATGTTGTCCGATTTCCAATAGCGCTTGACATGGAAACTATTAAAAGGCAATTCACACACACTTATGCCGCACATGTAGAACATACGCAGGGAATTAAACGTACAGTCACAATCGCAGAATTAAACCTTGTTAAAAAAGCAGAAGCAGACGCCGCGGTTCTTGAAGAAAGACTGCAAGCAGCAAGAGAACCCCGAAGAGCTGCTCCTGAGAGACAAGGAGGCTGGAGCCCTGCTTTCCTCTCAACCTGGATTTCAAAACTGGTAGCCAGTGACCCAACGCCGGAACAGTCTCCTCTTGTAGGTCCTAAGTAGTTAAAATCAACCTCACCCTAGCCCTCACTGCCATCAAGTTAAGGAAATTTTGTCGTTCCCGCGAAGGCGGGAATCCATTCCTCGATTGGCATTATAGCGAGCTTGAAGATGGATCCCCGCCTTCGCGGGGAGGACAGTTTATATACAAACTAAGCTTAACTTAATGGCAGTGACCCTAGCCCTCGCCCAACTTGGGAGAGGGGATTTTTTGTCAGTCTGCTCTCCTCAGAATAAACCGGTTTAAACCTGCCTGCGAGCTTCTAAAACATTGGGTATCTGTTCCAGTTTATTCAGTAACCTCGAAAGGCTGTTTAAGCCATCAATCTCCACGGTTAATTTAATAGTCGCCATGTTTTCCTGCTTGTCGCTTTGCGTTTGCAAGGCATAGACATGCGCTTTTTCATTGGATAACAGGGAGGTGACATCTCGTAAAAGTCCTGAGCGGTCGAAGGCTTTAATAATGACGTCAACCACATAATGATCGCGGGTCGCCGAGCCCCAGGAGACTTCCAGAAAACGCTGCTTTTGCCTGTCACTGGCATGCAGAATATTAGCGCAATCTTTGCGGTGGACGGACACACCGCGTCCAACGGTAATATAACCAACGACATCATCACCGGGTAATGGCTGACAGCATCTCGCCATATTAGTCAATAAATTACCCACTCCTTCGATACGTAAATCACTCCCTCTGACCTCCGGGATAGCCTGGGATTTGACAATGGTATGGATGTCCGGCTCTGATTCCACGGAAGGCGTGATTCGATGTAATATTTGCCCAAGTTTAATATCACCGCGGCCTAATGCTGCCAGCATATCGTCGAGACGCTTAAAATTGAACGAAGAGACCACGTCGCCAAGGCGATCCATTTTAATACCGAGGTTTTTCAATTCTTTATCGAGAATTTCATGGCCTTCAGCCTTGTTTTTGTCATAATCCTGCATTTTAAACCAATGCAGTACTTTTGCCCTTGCGCGGGAAGTTCTCAGATAGTTTAAATGAGGATTGATCCAGTCTCGCGATGGCCTTGATTCTTTGCCAGTTAACACTTCGACTCGATCGCCCGTTTGCAGTTGATAAGTCAGGTTAACAATAGAACCATTCACTTTCGCACCGCGGCATCGGTGGCCGAGCTGACTATGGACGTGATAGGCAAAATCAAGAGGAGTTACGCCGCTGGGCAGATCGAGCACATCGCCATCTGGTGTAAATACATAGACACGATCTTCAAGAAATTCGGTTTCCATTGCTTCGGAAACACCACTTGAGGCAGCCATTTCCTTATGCCAGGCCAAAACATCGCGCAGCCATTCAATTTTGCGTTCATGACTTTCTTTTTGCTGAAGTCCACCTTCTTTGTATTTCCAATGGGCGGCAACTCCCATCTCAGCCAGATCATGCATATGGAAAGTTCGTATTTGGACTTCAAACACGCGATTCTCGGGACCTTCAACTGCTGTATGCAGCGATTGATACCCATTGGGTTTGGGATTGACGATATAATCATCAAACTCAGCGGGAATTTGTTTCCATAGAGCATGCACCATGCTTAACACATCGTAACATTGCTCTTTCGTTTCGAGGAGAACACGAACTGCCGTAGCGTCGTAAATTTCTTCCAGCGGTACATTCTTGCGCTGCATCTTTTTGTAAATGCTGTGAATATGTTTAGAGCGACCGTAAACAGCAAAATGAGTAGCGCCGGTGGCCTTGATCCGTGTATTTAACTCCTGGACAATCAGATTTACATAACGATCACGGTCCAGGCGCTTGGCCTTTAATCCTTTGGCAATGGACTTGTATTCAGCTGGATGGAGATAGCGGAAAGCGAGATCCTCCATCTCCCATTTGATGGCACCAATTCCAAGACGATTCGCCAGAGGCGCATAAATCTCCATGACCTCCGTGGCAATCTGGCGTCGAATAGCTTCGGGTAATTGTGAGCAGGTACGCAAAACACATAAACGCTCTGCCAGCTTAATCAGCACAACCCGTGCATCATCCACCATAGCCAGCAGCATTTTACGAACATTATCAATCTGATGTTTATTTTGCGGATATTTGTTAAGTGCCTGCAGATTATGAATAGCACTCATTTTTTCAATGCCTTTAACCAGCTTGGCTATCGATGGCCCCAGCTGCTCTTCGACATCATCCAGTGAGAGTTCCGCATAATGAACATTTTCAAAAATAATAGCGGCGCTGAGTGTTTCCTGATCCACTTCAAGATCAGCCAGCAGATCAGCCATTTGCAAACCCTGCTGCAGGCAGGAAATTCCGGTTTCAGTAGCATGATCAAAGCCTGCAAGCTGGCTCAAGGTACAGGCATTGCGGATTAAATCCAAATCCTGAAAATACCCCTTGCTCCCTAACTGGTGCAGCCATTGCTCCAGATCAATACCATTGTCGCTTAACCAGGGAGTATCTTCTTTAACCTTTACCATAACTACTTTTCCTTTTGAAACACCGCAATCGATTCTACATGAGACGTATGAGGGAACATATCCATAACCCCAGCAGCGATAAAACGATAACCCTGCTGATTAACCAGAATATCGCTATCGCGAGCCAGAGTGGCTGGATTACAGGAAACATAAACAATACGCTCTGGTTTAAGTTTATCGATTTGCCGCATAATTTCCAGTGCTCCTGAACGCGGAGGATCAATTAACATTTTACTGATGGCTGGAAGATTAAATTTGGCCAGAATATCTGGTTCATCAAGATTGGCGGCATAAAATTGCAGATTATCCAGATGATTGATTCTGGCATTCATCGCAGCGCGCTCAACCATGGTTTCACTTCCTTCAAAACCAATCACCTGGCGGCATCGTTTGGCAATGGGTAAAGAGAAATTTCCCAGTCCGCAAAACAGATCTAGAACTGTATCGTCTTGATTTAATTCCAATAATTCTAAAGCGTTTGGAATCATAAGTCGATTTAATCGCGGATTGATCTGAGTAAAATCAGTGGGGTGAAATTGATAGCGAATGCCCTCTTCAGGTAATTCATAGTGCAGAAACTCGTCATCTGATTCCGGATAGAAACGTTTTACAGTTTCGCTGTTACCCCGCTGAAGATATAAGATAAAGCCGCTGGCATCAGCAAAGGCTTTCAATTGCTGTTCTTCCTGACTGGATAGCGCATCCAGATTTCGTAAAATTAGAGCCACCTCTTCATCGCCCGCCGCCACCTCAATCTGTGCTATCTTTTCAGGGGACTCTAAAGAGTCCATTAATTGACGCAAAGCCTGAATATTATCATCCACTTTTTTATGCAGGACCGGACAATGGCTGATTTCTGTGATATAGCGAGGATTATTTTTTTCTCGAAACCCAACCAGAGTGGCTTGCTTCTTATGTACATAACGAACACTTAAGCGGGCTTTGTTTCTATAATTCCAGCTGCCAGCACTTAAAGGCTCAAGAATCATTTCAGGTTGACAATGGCCTATTCTCTGGAACATATCAAACAACAGGGCTTGTTTCTCCTGAATTTGCGTCTCTTCATCCAAATGCTGTAAAGAGCAGCCGCCACAGAGTTGATAATGCTGACAGCGAGGGTTTGCCCGATGAACGGATGGGTTAATCACCTCAACCAGTCTTCCCTCGTCATAATCCTTTTTGGTTCGCAGGTACTCAAATGAAACGGTTTCCTCAGGTAAAGCACCATCAATAAACGTCGTTTTGCCGTTGATACGGGCGATTCCACGCCCATCATGGCTGAATTTTTCGATAATAGCAGTGCTTAAAACAGGTGGAGTTTTGCGTTTTCTTGTCATGTTACATCTATCTTCTATATTAATTAGGAAATTTACCCATCATCTTGTCATACGTCGCTCATGCCTACTGACGATAAAAAGGAATGCACTTCCTTATCGGACAACTCATGAGAATCTCCTCTTGCCAGCGATCTTGGCATGGTAATTCGACCATAACGGATGCGGATTAAACGGCTTACTTCAACACCTTGCGATTGCCAAAGGCGCCTGACTTCACGATTTCGTCCCTCAGTCAGTGTGACATGATACCAGGCATTCGCGCCTTCACCGCCCCGGTATTCCACTTTTTTGAATTTGGCGAAACCGTCGTCCAGGGTAACCCCCTTTAAAAGGTTACTTACTATTTCATCACTGACCTGACCATGCACACGGACAGCATATTCTCTTTCAAGCTGTTGTTTGGGGTGCATCAGATGGTTTGCCAATTCCCCATTATTGGTAAATATAAGCAAACCCGAGGTATTAATATCCAAACGACCGACCTGCACCCATCGCCCTTCTTTTAAATGAGGCAGCTGATCAAAAACGGTCTTGCTATGTTTGGGATCGCGGCGGCTGGAAATTTCACCGACCGGCTTATGATAGATAAGCACCCGAGTTTTAGTTTTATGTTTGAGTGGATTCGCGATAAGTCTGCCTTTTACCGCAATTTTATCCTCTGGGCCCGCCGATTCTCCAATTTTGGCAATTTCTCCATTCACTGAAACCAAACCCTGCTCAATCCACTTCTCCATTTCTCTGCGCGAGCCAAAACCAGCCTGGCTTAATATCTTCTGTAAACGTTCTTTCATAATTCAACACACTCTTCTTCTACATCGACAGACTGCTCGGTTTTGCCTGAAGGCATATCCTCGAAATGAGAAAGCGGCGGCAGCTGATGGATGGATGATAAATTAAAATAATCCAAAAAAAATTTGGTCGTGATATACACTGCCGGCCTTCCGGGAACATCCCGATAACCAGCAGCCCTTACCCAGTTTCGCTCCAACAGGGTTTTGATGATGGCGGTACTTACAGCAACCCCGCGGATCTCTTCAATATCAGCTCTTGTGACCGGCTGGCGATAGGCAATAATGGCCAGGGTTTCCAGCAGGGCACGCGAATATTTTACCGGTTTCTCGGCATTTAGCCGATTAACCCAGTAGCTGTATTTACTCCTCGTTTGTATGCAAAAACCACTGGCTAGCTGCTTTAACTCAATACCACTGTTATCATACTGCCGGGCAAGGTTCTCAAGCTCCTGTTTAATTAGTTCTTTCTCTGGAGGGCATTCGTCGAATACCGATTGCAATTGTTCAATAGTCAATGGACTTTCCGAACTCATTAATAAAGCTTCGAGAATTCCTCTTAAGTTAATCTCATCCATTATCAAACTCCCGAATATGAATGGGCTCAAACGCGGCCGTTTGTATAATAATGACAATTGATTGCCGGGCTAACTCGAGAACAGCCAGTAATGTAACAGCAATTCCCATTCGCCCTTCTTCCTTGTTTAACAGCGCGACAAAGGACATGTTTTCGCCCTGCTGCAGGCGTTCGAGAACGATGGCCATTCGCTCCCGAACCGATAGCGGCTCACGCATAATCTGATGATGCACCTGATGACCCTGGCGGATAATCAGCTCCGCCATTGCTTCTATTAGCGATTGAAGCGAAACATCCGGATGTAATCTTAATTTTTCCGCGCCATCAACCGGCAGATTCACACTGAAAAAATCCCGTTCTTCACGGGGTAATTCATCTAATTGTAGTGCGGCCTGTTTAAATTGCTCATAGAGTTGTAATTTTCGAACCAGCGCCGCACGCGGGTCTTCTTCAATTTCTTCTTCAGAACTGGTTTGCGGCAAAAGCATTCTTGATTTGATTTCAGCAAGCATGGCAGCCATCACCAGATAATCAGCGGCCAGCTCCATTCTATCCGTCATCAATTGAATGTATTGCATATATTGACGGGTAATCAAGGCAATAGGAATGTCCAGAATATCCAGGTTCTGTTTTCTAATCAGATACAGCAAGAGATCTAACGGTCCGGTAAATGAATCGAGCAATACTTCCAGCGCATCAGGAGGGATGAACAGATCCGGAGGCAAATCAGTGAATGGTTTGCCTCCGATCGTCGCGAGTATTATTTGTTCCGGCTCTGTTTCAGCAGTGTGCATTAATAATCAAGGCCTATCACTTCACGCACATCTTTTAGCGTTTTATTCGCTTCATCGCGGGCAGCTTCACTACCCTCCGCTACCAGACGTTTAACAGAACTTAAATCCGCCTCATATGTTTTAATAGCTTCCTGAATAGGAATCAGTTCCTGCTTAATCGCATCCACCACGGGCCGTTTGCAATCAATGCAGCCAATTCCAGCCGAACGGCAGCCAGTTTGAACCCAGTCTTTCACATCTTCAGAGGAGTAGATTTTATGCAATTGCCAGACCGGACATTTCTCAGGTTCGCCCGGATCTGTCCTTTTCACTCGAGCAGGATCGGTCGGCATAGTGAAAATTTTCTTTTCTACCTGCGTCAAATCTTCTCTCAGACTAATAGTATTACCATAGGACTTCGACATTTTCTGCCCGTCTGTACCTGGCATTTTCGGTGTTTCCGTCAGCAGAGGTTGCGGCTCGGGAAGAATAATTTTGCCTGAACCATCCAGATAACCCATTAAACGCTCTTTATCCCCAATTGAAAGATTGTGTTGATTAGCAATTAATGCTTTGGCGGTATTAAGCGATTCATGGCAACCATCCTGCTGAAATTTTTTACGCAACTCGCTGTAAAGGGAACCATTTTTTTTGCCCATTTTTTTGATTGCTTCAGCAGCCTGCACTTCAAAGTTTGGCTCTTTGCCATAAATAAAATTGAACCGGCGTGCGATTTCACGGGTTAATTCAATATGCGCAACCTGATCTTCACCCACAGGAACCCAATCGGCTTTATACAATAAGACATCGGCGCTTTGTAAAAGTGGATAACCCAGAAATCCATAAGTAGATAAATCTTTCTCTCGAAGTTTCTCTTGCTGATCTTTATAAGTAGGCACTCTTTCCAGCCAGCCAAGCGGCGTTATCATCGATAAAAGCAGGTGCAACTCAGCATGCTCAGGCACCCAGGACTGGATGAAAACCTTGGATAAACTGGGATTAATCCCGCAAGCCAGCCAGTCAACCACCATATCCCATAAAATGTTTTCTATAAATCCTGGTTCTTCATAGGAAGTGGTTAAGCCATGCCAGTCAGCCACAAAAAAATAGCAATCATACTGGTGTTGAAGCTTCAACCAGTTTTTTAAAACACCATGATAATGACCTAAATGTAAACGGCCACTGGCACGCATACCTGAAACGACACGTTTGTTAGCACTAAATAAAGACATCTAAAACCTCAGGTTTATATAAATCAGCGAAACGGTTCCGGGTCACCCTTACCTTCCCGGATTATTACAGGGTAATCACCAGTTAAATCGACGACAGTAGTGGGTTCGTGACCGCAATCACCTCCATCAATAATTAAATCAATCTGATTGCCCAGCAAGTCTCTGATGGCTTCAGGCTGACTCAAGGGAACTTCGGCCCCGGGTAAAATTAAAGTCGTGCTCATAAGAGGTGCTTCAAGACACTCCAGTAAAGACAAGGTGATATTATTGTCCGGCACACGCAAACCCAATGTTTTCCGCTTGGGGTGCAGCATAAGCCTGGGTACTTCATGAGTGGCGTTTAAAATAAATGTATAGGATCCGGGAGTGAATGCTTTTAACAGGCGAAATATAGGATTAGATACTCTGGCATAAGTTCCCAGCTGCGAAAGATCGCGGCAGACCAGCGTCATATTGTGATTTTTATCAAGCTGACGCAGGCGTCTGATACGTTCAAGCGCCGCTTTGTTGCCCAAACGGCATCCTAAAGCGTAGCCTGAATCAGTTGGATAGACAATCAAACCACCCTCTTCAATAATGGACGCTGCTTTTCTTAGCAATCTTGCCTGTGGATTGTCCGGGTGAATTGCAAAAAACTGACTCATTAAAAGGTCCCCTGTTAAATGTCTCATAGGTATCTACACATCTCTGAAAACACAGTCAGCTCCTAGCTTCTACGTCCCTCGGCTTGTCGAGGGATCCAGAAGACTTATAGAGAAACACTGGACCCTGCGGACAAGCCGCAGGGCGTAGTGGCGATGTGTAGATGCCTATGGTTAAATGTCCATTGATGCCAGATACAGTTTAGGGGACTGATTGTATCACTTAATTTTGTTTCTGTGCAGCTTTCAAAAACTCTGATAAATCCTTTGAACAGGATCATTGGTACAGAATACTTGTAACTCCCCAGGTACGTCATCCTGAGCGTAGCGAAGGATCTCAAACTGCTTAGAACTGAGCCAGATTCAGGAGATCCTTCACTGCGTTCAGGATGACGTTGAGACGATTTGTACGAATATTCTATTAAGCAGGTCTGCGGTTTCGCTTCGCCTGCTGCTTGTCAGCACCAAGGGGTTTTCTCCTCTTGAATGCCACAGCTTTTCCGGGAGGAGTCTTGTTAGGAACTGAAGCAGGTAAATTGTGATTAGGTTCAAAATCTTCAATTTCAACCCGGTTTAATTTGCGTTTGATTAATTTTTCAATGGCATTTAACTGACCCACTTCATCGGCGCTTACCAGGGACACAGCCAAGCCGTCAGCACCCGCACGACCGGTGCGGCCAATGCGATGGACATAATCTTCAGCCACTTGCGGTAAATCAAAATTAACCACACAGGGCAGTTGATCAATATCAATTCCTCGCGCAGCAATATCAGTGGCAACCAGGATATGCAGCGTACCCGCTTTGAACTCGGCTAAAACCTTGGTGCGCTGTGACTGTGATTTATTGCCATGAATTGCCGCGGCATAGATCTGCTGTTCAGCCAATTGTTTGACCAGCTTGTTTGCCCCATGTTTGGTGCGCGAGAATACTATTGTCTGTCCCCATTTATTTTTATGAATCAAGTGACTGAGCAATGCCGCTTTTCGACCCTTGTCGACCGGGTGAACAGTTTGTTTAATTGTCGCCACAGTCGTATTGCGTGGTGCTACATCAATTTCAACAGGATTATTAAGTATATTTTTTACAAGCGATCGAATCTGCTCGGAAAAAGTGGCTGAAAACAAAAGATTCTGCCGATTTTTAGGCAGTAAGTTGATAATCCGTTTAATGTCATGGATAAAACCCATATCCAGCATTCGATCCGCTTCATCAAGCACCAGAGTATTAATCTGATCAAAAGAAATCGCTCGCTGCTGATGTAAGTCCAGCAACCGTCCGGGAGTTGCAACTAATAGTTCAACACCGCCCCGCAACTTCATCATCTGAGGATTAATTTTTACCCCGCCAAAAACAACAGCGGAACGCAATGGCAAATGACGTCCGTATTCTAAAATACTTTCATGGACCTGCGCTGCCAACTCTCTGGTTGGAGTTAATATTAGAATGAGAACCCGGTTGGATCTTGCCCGTGGCTTATCATGGATCTTTTGTAAAAGAGGCAGGACAAAACCTGCTGTTTTTCCTGTACCTGTCTGTGCGGAAGCCAGAACATCTCTTCCTCCTAAAACAGCGGGAATCGCCTGTGTCTGAATAGGAGAAGGCTTAAGGTATCCCAGTTCGCTGGTTGCCAATACTAAGGGCTCAATCAATCCCAGCTCTTTAAAACTCATAATTTATTCCTCGAATGCAATAGTTATTTACAATGAATTTTAATCCTATCCATTCAATGTGCTTTTTATAATGAGGGATTATACCATAATTCGAGATTAAATGTTTTATTCCAATTGTTTCCTAATTAGTCAGTAGCAACAAAGAAAAGCTGGATTACAAACCCAACTCTTAGTACAATGCAAGACCACATAGGCTTTATTAGAGACACAATGGATAACGAAATTCGCGAATTTATAGGCAAAACTCTGGCATCTCTTTCAGATATGGCAAAGGAAATTGAATCGGCAGATCCTTTGCAGACGATGCATGAAAAAGCAATTCGAGCCTATACCCTCCATTGTCATCAGGTATTTGCTAAGTTATCCGAATCAGAAAATGCCTCAGAAGCACTAGAACAAGCCCTTAAAAACAATTGGGAATTAATAAAAAAAAGCCTTCTTTCCTATACTGCCTTACCGTTTCACCCGGTGACGGCGTTCTGGTGCGATGCTGCAAAATGGGTTGCCTTATCCAAACCCAAATCTCAGGAACCTGCCAATCCCCTTTTATTTTTGATTCCTGATTTACAGTGCGTCGTCTCGGTGCATGAGGACTACCCTGATTTGCTGCCCGTCTCCAATCAGACGACAGGGAAATGGGAAATGGACCTGCTGAAAATTATATCCACTCACATCCTGAATGACGCGGGCACCCATTTGATTCCGCTGCGCTGCCTGCTCAGGCAAGACGAGGCAGTGGGTTTGCCAACAATTTATAATCCTTATATTGATGACGATACGGACCCCTCTGTGGTTCAATTGAATGAAAAAGAAATCTTCCGTATCTTCCATTTTTCATTGGATACCCAGACTATCTATGAGTCAAAGCAGCAGTTTGATGCTCTGGCGGCAAATAATGATGATTTATTAGGCCAGCTGACTTTGCTTCGCAAAAAAATGAAAGAAAACAGTGTTCATGGCCGTGGAAGCGAATTGGCGGCAGGTCAGTTTTTTGATAAAAGTCTTATGGATTTTATCACCTGGTATAATGCCATCGAAGATCATTCCAATGAACCGGTAGAAATTCACCAGTATATTCATAGACTCCGCGGTTTCAGCGGGCCTGTAATAAATCCATTCAACAAAGCTCTTATTGTCGAAACTCTTGAAATTGTCGAACAGCTGCCGCCAGAGGACAATGAATTTTTTCAGAAGTATTTTGCCCCTCTCAAAACCCTTGTTGCAATGGATAAGCCTGATGAACAGCAATTGGAAGAGGCTCGCCAAATTATTTATAACTTGCTGGTACAACTAGGTATTATTGCCTCTTCAATCAATATACCTCCCTTGCAAAGGGTGCTTCCGGAAACCCTTGCTGATAAGGTATCCAGCCTGAAACGCTATGCTTTTAAGAAAGATAATCGCGAAAATCCCAGCACCTGTCTTTCAATTTTAGGGACAAGACTGGATGAACTATTAATTAAACATCATGAGGCTTTGGCTAAAATAAAAACCAGCACAAACAGGCAGCAATCGCTGGCAGAAGAGGCCTTGAAAATTCTCAAAGCGGCGAAAGAAGCATTTCAGAGAAAACTCGATAATTCCGAACCTTTAAATGGTCATGATAAACTCCCTCTAAATTCCCAGGTTCTTGATAAATTACAAATCTCTTATTCTTTTCAGGAGCCTGAAGATTTAGACATTCTGGAAAGCCTTAGCCCCGATGAAATTACCAGCATTTGTAACGATGGAAGGCTCGCTGCCTCTTTACTTGATCCACACGTTAGAGATCAGTTAATTCTGTTCTCCCTGACCACCTCAACTGACAAATTGCATGCGCTACTGAAGGGTTTAAGCGTTTCTCTGCTTCCATTCCATAAAGCACTGGATAGGTTGATTCCATTGTTGCGCCATCTTTCAGAAGCTCTGGATGTAGAGCAATGCCGGGCTGTTTACGAAACCACGAAAGATTATCTGGTTCGATTATGCATAAACAGACCATCCCAATTCTCCTGGGACCTGATTGCTGAGCTTGATCAGCAAAAAAATAATCTTCTCTTGGGTTCAATTATCGATGAGCTTTCAAAACGGATTACAACAGCAGACTCTTTTTGCAAAGTCTATAGAGTAATCTCCACACATAACACCGAAAAAAGGACGGTTTTTTTCAATCAAATGCGAGGAAAGCTGCCGTCCTTGATGAACACAGTGAATAATCGAACACTGGTATACAAGAAATTGTCGCCTGAGCATCGGATGATAATATTTCCAAATGGCTTAGCCGATCAGTCTGTTCCGGTAAAAACGTTTAATGAGTTTAAATCGCTTTACTCTAATTTACATCACTATGAACAGACAGATTTGTTTCAAACTTATAAAAGCCAGCTAGCGGCATGGGTTCAATCATCAGCCCAATTATTACAGTTACTGAGGATTTTAATACCGGCACAATTTGATGAACTGCTTTCAGAAATTCAACTGGATAAACTGGAAAAAACAAGCCCCAGTGAGGTTCGTTCTGCACTTGAAAGCAAGCATGGGGGGAGTCTCTATATACCCAGACGGTATCTTCATTTGCTTGTCACATTAACTGATTTTTCCAACATCAGTTCTTTTCATAGTCTAGGTCATGCTATCCAACTCATTCATCAGGAGCGGCAGCGGGTCTTCCAAAGAGCCAGTGTGTTTACAGTGGACAGCTCCTCATCGGTAACTAGCTTCGCTCTGGAATCACTTGATGCCGAAGATCGCCAGTTTCTACTCAGCTCACAACAGCATATTAATACTCTTTTTGAAAGCGTCGAATTTCGTCTGGAGGGGTTTTCACGCATTGGTACTTATGCAGTTGCCAATGTACTTCAAGGCCTCAGTATCCAGCAACGCGATAGTGTTTTTGACAGGTATATAATACCCCACTTGAGGGATTTGATAAAAACAACGGCTGATTGGAAGAATTTATTGATTTATCTGTCTCCTCAGCAGAGGGAAATAATCAATCATTTTGTATTTCATAATCTTGCGAGTCTCAAACTATTCTCTGATATGAACTCTTTTAATAGAGCTCCCTTCCAGTATCTTGACGAAGAACAGTGCCGCATTATTTTCTCAACTCAAAAAGAGGTCTTACTGGAAAGCATTAAATCATTCCAATCATTCACTGAATTTCTGATAAAAACAGACCGCCCAAACAAAGAAAACAAAGAAATCTTTGATTTGTTTAAAAGCAGGTTCAGCCGCTGGCAGTGCAAGAGTGTATTCACTCTCGGCACCCTTTTTTCATGTCTGGGACCTTCCGAGCTCCAGGAGGCCTTCGGCCTGTTGAAAAGATTTATTCCTGATCTTATTAAATCAGCGAAAGATCTTGTTTCAATTGGCCGTTTTCTGACAAAAGCCCAGCTTCAGGAAATAAGCCCAAGGATTAAATTGGAAACAGATGGACATTCTATTGCACAGACTGCACTTGAACTTGGCACAATGAAACCAGGCGAATGGGCAGCAACCATAGAAACAATTTTTGATTTCCTTCCCAGGCAAATCCATTCAACTCAACAATTTTCCCGGCTCAGCAGCTTCTTAAGTAACACTCAGTGCCGAGATCTATTTTTATTATGCGTTGATAATTTAGTCAGTCTTTCTGATGTCAACGAGAGCATTGAATTTCTTAAATCATTGCGATTGACACAAGCCTGTATGATTTATCGAGAGGCTGGAAAGAAATGTCCGGAACTTCTAGGGACAGGTATTTTCGAATCTCTGGTTGATGCTTTTAATTCGGCTCCGCTGAGCAGCCTCTCACAAAAAGATTTCATCAATCTGGGCAAGTACTTATCAATTTCCGAATGCCAGCTATTGTTCTCTAAAACTATTCACAAAATTACACCGGCTTTAACAACGGCAAGCGATTACCTGAACCTGCTTCAATCATTAGAGTTTGACCACGCCTATATAATTTATTTAGAAATAGCCAGGAGACTCTCTGAGGATTTACATTTATCCAGAACCATTTTCTGTTTGCTGCTTGAAAGTTTAAATGGTGACCCGGATAAGTTTCTGAGAATTTGCAATAACCCCTATTTTCCTCTGTCCTGTTGGATTCGCAACCTGGATGATTTCATCTTCTTTATGGAGAAAAATTTATTTCTAAATACCGAATTGCTCTTCAAAGCAGCTACACCCATCCTGCAAACATTTAATCCATCAGCCAGTGAAATAGACAGGCTAAGACAATGTTTATCACCAGCCGAATGCGCGGCAACAATTAAATGTTTTCCAGCCCCGGAACAAGAGGGTCAACCCAGAATCGACTCTCCAGGTACCAACTCCCATGCTTTTTTTGGCTCAACGAAACGTAAAGCTGTCAATGAATGCAAAGACAACAAACGACTACGCCGGGAAATGATTGATTGTGGTCATACCTACAATCTACCGGATGAAGAGGAGCCTTCTTTAGCACGTTCGATTGAATCATTATTCACTGGATGGAATGAAACTTGTGACGACTGGTTGATGGAAGAAACCGAGAGTGAATCTATGGATTTCGAGACTGGATTTATAAGATAAATTTTGAGTTCACTCTGGTCTTTCACCTACGTTGTAGAAGGTCAGTAAAGTGGATAAATATACACCGCCATTTAGACAAATAAGAGGCCCAATGAGCAACGATATTCGATTATTTTTAGACAACAGCCTGGAAACACTTGCCAATGTGATTGCAGAATTTGATTCAATGGGCCCCTTGCAGAATATGCATGAAAAATCCATCCAGGCATATACTATACGTTGTGCAAAGCTGCTTCGTGAATTAATTGATTCGCAAAATCCATTAGAAGCATTGGAGCAAGCCCTTCGGAATAATTGGAAGTTGATAAGAAACAGCTTACTTTCATATACAGCCTTACCATTTCATCCATTGACCGCTATCTGGTGTGAAGCGGCGAAGCTGATAGCTTCTGCCAGATCCAGAGCCGAAGAACCTGTAAATCCACTTTTATTATTAATTCCTGAATTGCAGTGTGTAATTTCTCAGCATTTTGATTATCCTGATCTAACTCCGGTTTATAATCAGACAACTGGCCAATGGGAAATGGATCTCCTGAAAATTCTGTCAACACATATTTTGAATGATGCAGGCACTCATCTTATTCCCTTAAGCACCCTGCTTAAACTGGATGAAACAGTGGGCTTGCCGGTAATTTATAATCCCTACTTCGATGATGATACTGATCCGGCATCAGTTGAATTAAAGGAAAAGGAAACTTCCCGTTTATACCATTATTCTTTTGATACACAGATTATCTATGAAGCAAAGCAACGTTTTGATGTGCTTGCTGAAAATAATGAGGGTTTATTAGGTCAGCTAAGACTTCTGCGCAAGAAGATGAAAGAAAACAGCAGACAGGGAGGCCAGGGAACTGAATTGGAGGCGGGTGCGTATTTTGATAATAGCATGCTGGATTTCATCAGTTGGTATAATGAAATTGAAGATCATAGTGAAGAGCCCAATGAAGTCAGACTGTTCATTCAAACACTTCGTGATTTCAGCGGTCCTCTGGTAAGGCCTTTTAAAAGATCGCTCATTGTGAAGACCCTTCAAATCGTTGAACAATTATCTCCGGATGATAAAAATGTGTTTCAGCATTTTTTTGCTCCTTTGAAAACAATTGTAGCAATGAATAACCCCGGTCCGGAGCAACTGGAAGAGGCAAGGCAAATCATTTATCAATTGCTTGTGCAATTAGGTATTATCGCAACCGCCACACACAATAACCCTCTTCCTCATGCCATTCCCGAACCGCTCGCTCATAAACTAGGCAAGCTCAAACGATACGCGTTTAAAAAAAATAATCAGGAAGATCCCAACACCTGCCTCTCTATTTTGGGAACCAAACTGGATAATCTGTTAATCAGGCATTCTGAAGCATTATCTCGAATCAAAACGAGTGGTGACCGGCAACAAGTGTTAATGGAAAAAGCACTTAAAGATTTCCGATCAGTTAAAGAATCATTTAAGGAAAAACTGGATAAGGGTGAACCACTGAATGGTCATGACAAATTAATGTTAAATCGTAACATTCTCAATGAGTTGAATCTCAGACTGTCATTTGAGCATTCTCAGGACCTGGAAATTTTAGAAACGCTAAGTGCTGATGAGATTACCTCCCTGTGTACTGATGAAAGGCTGGTATTGTCTTTGCTTCACAGAAGGAATAGCGACCAGCTAATTCTCTTTTCCCTGACTGCATCAACCGATAAACTGTATGCGCTTATGGACGGTCTAAGTCAGTCATTACTTAATGGGGAACAAAAAAATCTGGAAAAATTAATTCCCTTGTTGCTCCATCTTTCCGATGCCTTTGAGATTGAGCAGTGCAAGTTGATATACGAAAGAATTAAGGACTATATCCTTCGTTTATGTACCGATAAAACGAGTATTTTTTCCGTTGATCTTCTTGCGCCGCTTAGACAGGCCAAAAAACAACTTTTGCTTGATACCATAATCAATGAACTTCCAGATTCGATTAAAACAGCAGCCTCTTTTTGTAAAGTTTATTCGCTGCTTCATACGAACAGCATAGAGAAAAATGAACTGTTTTTTAATCAAATGCGACCTAGACTTCCTGGTATGATGAGAACAATAAATGGCAGCACTCAGGTGTATAACAGACTAAAAGCCGAGCATCGTGATCTCATTTTTCCTGATGGTCTGCTGAATCAATCAGATAAGGTAAAAACGCTCAATCAGTTTATTGCACTTTTCAATAGCTTAAATTTTCAGGAACGAGAGCATTTGTTCGCCTCATACAAGCCTATGCTTCTAACGTGGATTAAATCATCAACTCATTTATTGCAACTATTTAAAATCCTGATATCGTATCAATTTGATGAGCTGCTTTCAGAAATACAGCTTGATAAACTTGAAATAAAAACGAGCTCACGAGAGGTACGCTCTGCACTTTCAAGTAAATATTCCAATCAGATTCCTCATAATTATCTTTCTTTGATTGTTCCTTTGACTAGCATTGAAAACGTTCATTCCTTTCAGTGTTTATGGGATGCCATCGAACCTATCTATCAAGAGCAACAGGAGGTAATGCGAAAGGTCCAGCGTTTTGACATGAGCGGCCCTCTTCCGGAAACAAACGCTGAGTATGAATTGCTTCTCAGTGGAGCAGATCGTCATTTTTTAAATATCTCCAGAGCCCATATTACTTATCTTTTTGAACGTATTAAATTTCGCATCGGAGGGTTATTACACAATTCCACTTATGTTATCTCACAAGTGCTGAAAGGACTGAGTGAAGCGCAGCGCGATAAAGTATTTGACAAATATATTCAACCCAAATTGGCTATTTTAATTCGCAAGCCTCAGGATTGGACAAATCTGTTATTTTATCTGAATCCTATTCAACGTCGAATTATTAACAAGTTTGTCTTTGACAATCTTCAGCTCTCGCAGCTATTTACTAAACAAAGTGATTTTATAGATGGCCCGTACAGATTTCTTGAACCCGAACAAAGCCATTTCATATTTTCAAGTCAGAGACACTCCCTGCAAAAATGTATTAATTCGTTTGGAGCCTTCACTCAGTTATTAAGCAATTTAGCCCGTCCCAAAGAAGAAAGTAAGGAGCTGTTTGATTTATTTAAAAACAATTTAAGCCGTTGGAAAGGCAAAGATGCGGACACTATCAGTCAACTCTTTTCTTGTTTAGAGGATACACAAATTCAGGAAGCCTTCGATCTCCTGAAAAGATTTATACCTGAACATATTAGCTCAGCAAGAAGCCTGATTTTAATTTGTCGGTCTCTGAACAAGAGCCAACTTCAACAGATACGCCCTAAAATAAAGTTTAAAGCAGACCAGTATTCGATTACAGAAACATTGCATGAGCTTCGCCATATGACTCCCGGTGAGCGTGCAGCAGCAGTGGATATTATTTTTGATTTTCTTCCTTCTCAAATCAATTCGCTCAAAGACTTTTCTGAGCTCAGTAAATTTCTAAGTTCAACTCAGTGTGGTGCTCTATTCATAATTTGTTTTGATAAATTATCGCCTCTTCTGTATGGGATGAATGAGTACCTTCAATTTATTCAATCGCTAGATTGGGTACAGGGCTTTTTAATCTATCATGAAGCTTGCAAAAAACGCCCGGAATTGATATCCGAAGCCGTCTTTAATACTCTGATTGGAGCATTTGTGGATGCTTCGCAGGGCGGTATTTCATTAAGCGTACTGATTGAGTTGGACAAATATCTACCCCCTGCGCCCTATCGGCTGTTGATCTCAAAAACGCTTCACCTAATCGCTCCTCGCTTAACGGCCATAGGTGATTATCTTAATTTCCTTGAATTATTGGAATTTGAAAAGGCTTGTCTGATTTATCCAGAAATAACCAGGAATCTTCCCAAGCCATTATCCCGCACTATTTTCTGCCTTATGCTGGAAACCCTTAATGATTCGCCGGACAAATTTTTAGGTTTTTGTAACAACCCTTATTTTCCTCTGTCGAATTGGCTTCATACCATCGAGGATTTCATTTATTTCATGCAAAGAGGTTTATTCCTGAATACCGATTTGTTTCTTGAGGCTGCCAAACCTTTTTTACAAACGCTCAATCCATCGGCCAGCGAGAAAATCAGGTTGAGTCATTGCTTACTCCCTGCTGAATACCAGAAGACAATTCAATGTTTTCCAGCGCTCAGCGAAAGTAATGAGCACGCTCAGGAGGACAGGATGCAATTCGATTACCCTGGCCGTAATCCACAAGCTTTTTTTGGGTTAAAGCGGAAAAATGCCGATGCTCGTATGAAAGATTGCAAACGGCAACACCGCGCGGAGCCTGGCCATGAACAACCACAGAGTACTTATTCCCTGGAGAAGACTGACGCCCTCTCAAACTCATTCAGTTCTATATTCGATGGAGGAATTGATGACTGGTTGAAGGAAGAACTTGAGAGTGAAGGTATGGAGTTTGAAACTGGATTTCTAAGATGAAATCCTCTCTCCCCTCAGGGGACACTGCCATTAAGTTAAGCTCAGTTGTATATAAACTGTCCTCCCCGCGAAGGCGGGGATCCATCTCTGAGCTCGCTATAATGCCAATTGAGGAATGGATTCCCACCTTCGCGGGAAAGACAAAATTTCTTTAACTTAATGGCAGTGAGGGTTGATTATAATCCCTATCTCTAGCTCTGCAGACGAAATCTTCAAAGGACGGCTACCATTCCTGCCAAATTGGCTTGCAATACTCAGGTAGTCTGGCCTGTCGCCCCAGGGATATTCTTGACATTCCCTCACCATGAAAATCAGAGCCGCTTGAGGCAAGTAACTGATAGCGAAGACAAAGCCCCGCGAGTTCCTGGGTTTCATTCGCCATTCCCTCACCTGAAACCACTTCCATACCCTCCCCGCCTGCATCCTTAAATACAGTGATCAGCTCATGCAGTTTGGTACGGGTTAATTTATATTTTGCAGGATGGGCTAACACCGCCTGGCCGCCAGCCTGGATAATTGTTTGTACAGCCGCTTCAATCGAAACCCAGGGGGTTGGTACATAGGCAATTTTTCCATGACCAAGAAAACGGCTAAATGCCGCCTGTTTTTCTACTACTCTACCCTCATCAATCAACAGCTGCGCAAAATGCGGACGACCAATTCGGCGATGGCCGGCTATTAAACTTACTTTATTGACGACATCTTCAATTCCAAGCTGAGTCAGTTTTTCCGCTATTTCCAATGCGCGTTGATGACGATTGGCTTCCTGGCTCTTAATGAGTGCACTTAAGTGTTCGCTCTGCAAATCCAGTTGATAACCCAGGATATGAATATCGTATTTCTTCCATCGCGTACTGATTTCTATCCCAGGAATTATACGAATCGCTTGGTGTTGCGCCAATTCGATGAGACGAATACTGCCTTCTATCGTGTCATGATCGGTCAATGCCATTATTTCAAGCTTTGCCTGGAGCGCTTTATGCAGTAATTCTTCGGGAGAGTGCAGACCATCAGAAAAGGTGCTGTGGCAGTGTAAATCAATCATTTGGGTATCGCTTTGGATTTGAAGAATGTAAACTCTTCTGGCTGTATAACAGATGATTATATCAGCTTATCTGTTTTTCCACACCCCCGGTTAATTCAAATTTTATACAACATGGATAAATAATTAAATATTCAGTAAAACACGCTTATGCACAACGCTGCTTGGAAATATTGACCGATATAGGCCAAGCCAAAGAGCCTGTAGAGGCCATAGAGAGGGTATTGTAGAGCTCCCGTAACTACCCAGGTTGTGGGCCGTCTCAACGTCATCCTGAACGCAGTGAAGGATCTCCTGATTCTGGCTCCGTTCCAGACAGTTTGCGATCCTTCGCTATGCTCAGGATGACGTACCAGATGCTCAGGATGACATAACCGGGGAACTGAAAAACCTGTTCAATTGGTCTCAACGTCATCCTGAACGCAGTGAAGGATCTCCTGAATCTGGCTCCGTTCCAGGCAGTTTGAGATCCTTCGCTATGCTCAGGATGACGTACCAGATGCTCAGGATGACATAACCGGGGAACTGAAACCTGTTCAACTGGTCTCAACGTCATCCTGAACGCAGTGAAGGATCTCCTGAATCTGGCTCAGTTCCAGGCAGTTTGAGATCCTTCGCAACGCTCAGGATGACGTACCTGGGGAGTTATGAATTCCCTTAACTTAATGAGGGGATTTGCTCTTAATTCACGCTTAAGCGCTTCGCAGGAATGACATAGGGCGACCGAGACAGCTTGCGAAATACCCATCACTTAGACTATCCTTAAAGTACGTTATTTAATCTCCATATTGCATTGAGCAGTACACTACATAACAAACATATTCGTTTGCCTGAACTAACAGTTGAAAGGCTAGCGAATCTATGTGGTATTTTCCACGAAAACGTCTCCCTTATTGAAGAAAAATTTTCTGTCTCGATTAAATCGAGCCAGAGCGGTTTTTCATTGTCCGGTCGTTCCCGAGACTCCATCAGCCAGGCTGGAAGCATTATTGTCGATTTATATGAAATGGCTGATGCGCCAATAAGTCGGGACGATGTTCAATCCCTGTTGTTAATTAAGGAATCTAAAAAACCTATGCATCATCCAGTCAGATTAAGCAGAAAAACGATCCTGGCTCGAAATCCCAGGCAGGCAGAATATCTTTCAAGCATTGACTCACATGATATTATTTTTGCTGTGGGCCCTGCCGGTACAGGTAAAACTTATCTGGCAGTTTCTAAAGCCATTGAATGTTTTGAAAAAGGCGAAGTTCAACGGCTTGTTTTTGTAAGACCTGCCGTTGAAGCAGGAGAAAAACTGGGTTTTTTACCCGGTGATTTGGTCGAAAAAGTATTACCTTATCTTCGTCCTGTTTACGATGCCTTATACGAGATGATCGGCTTCAAAGAAGCGCAGAAACTCATTCAAAGTGACGTTATTGAAATTCTGCCCCTGGCGTTTATGCGAGGCAGAACCCTCAATGAGGCATTTATTATTCTTGATGAGGCGCAAAACACAACGATTATGCAGATGAAAATGTTCCTGACCAGGATGGGATTTGGTTCTAAAACAGTAATCACTGGCGATATGACGCAGATTGACTTGCCTAAAAATATAGACTCCGGTTTAATTCATGCCGTAAAATTATTTGAAAAGCTGGACGATATTGCCATTCATACTTTTTCAAGCCGGGAAGTTGTCAGACATCCTCTGGTATCAAAAATTGTGGATTGCTACGAGCAGCAGCAATCCGAGGATGACAAACAATGACTTATCACGTTGACGTACAGGTAGCCTGCGAGAAACCCCTGCCCTTTGCAGAAGAAACAGTAATCAGTTGGGCACAAGCCGCATTACTCACTCATAAGCCCTCCGCAGAAATCACTTTACGATTTGTAGATGCCGGGGAAATTCAGGAATTAAATAACAGTTATCGCAAAAAAAACAAACCAACTAATGTGCTTGCCTTTCCAAGCGCTATTCCTGAGCATATAGAACTCGATTTCCCCTTTCTTGGCGATGTCATCGTTTGTCCTCAGGTGTTGGACGAAGAAAGCCGTGAACAGGAAAAATCGCTTGAATCCCATTGGGCTCACATCATCATTCACGGCGTACTTCACCTGCTGGGTTATGATCACATCGAAGCCAAAGATGAGCAACAAATGCAGCAACAGGAAATCCAATTGCTTGAACAATTCGGCTTTCCTAATCCCTATAACGAAGAGGATGATCATCTTGAATAAAGAGGACGAAGGCGGTTCGTGGTTTGTGCGACTGAAGCAGTTTCTTCAGGTTGAACCGCAAAACAAAGACGAATTAATCAGCCTTTTAAGAGATGCACAAATTCGCTCTCTTATTGACTCTGAAACCCTGGGGATGATTGAAGGCGTTATACAATTCAGTCAGATGCGTGTCAGAGACATTATGCTCCCCAAAAAGCAAATTACCTTCATATCACTTCATGATGATTTTAATAAAATAGTTGAGACAGTCACAAGCTCCGGTCATTCACGTTTTCCGGTAATGGATGATGATGAGGATGATATTATCGGTATTTTACATGCCAAGGATTTATTGAGATTTAATGGGCAGACTGAAGACGAATTTGATTTAAGTGATATTATCCGTCTCGCCACATTTGTACCCGAAAGCAAACGTCTTGATGTGTTGCTGAGCGAATTTCGAAATAACCGTAATCATATGGCCCTGGTCGTAGACGAGTATGGTGCTGTCAGCGGCTTCGTGACTATTGAAGATGTAATTGAACAGATTATAGGCGATATTGAAGACGAATTTGATATCGATGAAGAAGCCTATTTAAAAGCACACGGCGATTCACAATACATTATTAAAGCACATATGCCAATTGAGGAATTCAATGAGCAGTTGAACTGCCATTTCAGTGATGAAGTTTATGATACGATCGGCGGAATCGTGATGGCGGGTTTTGGATATTTGCCCAAGCGCGGCGAGATAATTACCCTTGATCAGTTTGAGTTTAAAGTTATTAATGCAGATGCCCGACGGATTAAACTTTTATCCTGTCTGGACAAACGACCACGCGATAAACATCTGGATCAATCGTTTGCTTTGTAATTGGACTTAGATCAATGACTTCCGGGATAAAATAGCATGAACAGTAATATTTTAATTGTTGATGATGACACAGAATTAACCGATCTTTTAGAGCAATATCTCGAACCAGAGGGTTTTAATGTAGTCTGTGTTCATGATGGAGACAGCGCAGTTAAAAAGGCGCTAAACCAATCCTTTGATGCCATTATTCTCGATGTGATGTTACCTAAACTCAATGGCTTTGAAGTATTAAAAGCTATCAGAGAGCATTTGGAAACCCCTGTTCTGATGCTTACAGCTCGCGGGGATGATATTGATCGTATAGTTGGCCTTGAAATTGGAGCCGATGATTACCTGCCAAAGCCTTGTAATCCTCGCGAATTAGTCGCGAGATTAAGAGCTATACTAAGACGAACTCAGAAAATCCCAGTTCATCGCCCTGTTATTGAGCATCATGACATCCTGGTGGACTGCTCCAAACGAATCGCCACCCATCATGGCGAGGTGATGGAATTAACCAATGCGGAATTCAATATATTAGAGATGCTGATTAAATCTCCCGGGCAAGCGTTTTCCAAGGAAGAGTTAACCGAGTATGCTCTGGGACGAAAATATACCGCCTATGACCGCAGTATCGATGTGCATATCAGCAATCTTCGTACAAAGCTTGGAGATAATCAGGAAGGCGAACCTTTCATTAAAACCGTCCGCGGCTTTGGGTATATGTTTAATGCGTAGTCTGTACTGGAAAATCTTTCTTTCCTTTTGGCTGGCTACCATTCTGATTATTATAACTACCGCTTGGGTAACCAGTGAAATTGCTCAAAAATCGTCAATACCGGCCCGCGAACACGTTTTTATGGACAGTTATGCCAATGCAGCCGTAGCGACCTTTGAATCAGGTAAACACACAGCTTTAAAAACCTGGCTGGCGCAGATTGGAATTGCCCGGCATATGGAATTGTTCTTAATTTGCAGCACCGGTGAAATTATTGGTAATCAGCCGCCGCCTCATGTAGTTAAAGACATTACTGAACATCTGGTTAAAGAAGAACTTGATGACGGCCTGATTAAATACGGAAATTTAATTATTGTCAGCCATGAGATCCTTTCAACATCAGGCAAAGCCTATCGTCTGGTGGCTGTCAGTGAAAAACCCCTTGCTCATTTTGTACAAATTCCCTGGGCAGGACTCACCATTCGTCTGACCATCGCCATTTTTATCAGCGGCCTTATATGCTACTTGCTCTCAATTTACCTGACGCAACCTCTTCGTTCATTAAGAATGGCCGCCAGATCCATTGCCACTGGTAAATTAAATACTCGGGTAGGCAGCTTCAAAGGACACAGCCGCGATGAAATTGCCGAACTAAGTGGAGAATTTGACCGCATGGCTGAGAAGCTGGAAGCGATCATCAGCTCCAAAGAACGATTGTTGCAGGACATCTCCCACGAATTGCGCTCACCTCTCGCCAGATTGCAGATAGCGATAGAACTGGGACGCAAGAAAGCTCAAAGCGCTGCAGATACAGAATTTTGCCGTATGGAAGTGGAGTGTCTCCGTTTAAATACCTTAATTAGTGAAATCCTGCAATTCGCACGCCTTGATAAATCCGCAGATGAACTGCAGCGTACACCCTGCAATATTAAAGAGTTACTTACCCGGATTATTGCTGATGCAAATTATGAATTTGCCAATTCAAAACCACTGGTAAGCTTACAAAAAAGTGTGGATTGCGTGCTCTATATTGACGAGCGCCTGATTCATAGAGCCATAGAAAACATCATACGCAATGGCTTACGTTATTCGCCTCCCAACGAACTCGTTATCGTCCATTTAGATATAGTAGAGGACAATTTGCTGATAGATATCTGTGATTACGGCCCGGGAGTTCCGGAAGACCAGCTCGAGAATATCTTCAATCCGTTTTATCGGGTCGACACATCCAGAGAAAAGAAAACAGGCGGATATGGTCTCGGCCTGTCAATTGCACAAAAAGCAGTGAAACTGCATCAGGGCCAGATTAAGGCCTATAATCGCCCTCAGGGGGGGTTGCAGGTAAGAATCATTCTACCTGTCTTAAGTAATCAGCCTGTTTGTGTATAGCAGCACAAAACCGTCTTTGCGAGCATAGCGAAGCAATCCGCCTTCAAATCTGGTTCGAGTTTCAATCGGGGTTGCTTCGCTACACTCGCAAAGACTGCAGGTTAGTTGCATATTCTATTTATGCAACAACGCTACTTGTCATTACTGCAATTACCCAGTATATTCCTTCCTCTTTTTAGTTTTAAATCGATTGTAAAATGAACGAAATCACTAAAAGCAACCCTTCGCTGGCCGTTTCTGAAATTCGCAAAATACTGCCTGATTTTAAGCCTCTGATTGGTATTGTATTGGGCTCAGGGCTGGGAAGTTTTGCAGAACAGATTGAAGACGCGGTGACTATCAGCTACGACAGCCTGCCAGGATTTCCCTGCACAACAGTCAAGGGACATAGCGGTAATCTGGTATTGGGTAGACTGGCAGGTGTTAATATCGCATGTCTTCAAGGCAGAGCGCACAGCTATGAAGGTCAGAACCATGAGATTGTCAAAAATTATATACGTACTCTTAAATTATTGGGATGTGAATATTTTCTTGCCACAAACGCTTCTGGCTCATTACGTGAAGAGGTGGGCCCCGGTGAATTAATGCTGATCACAGATCACATCAACTTTCAGCCAGGGAACCCTTTGATAGGCCCTAATGAAGAAGAATTTGGACCTCGTTTTTTCCCTTTGGATAACGCCTATGATCTTGAAATGCGGAATAAATTTCTGCAGATTGCAGAACAGACTCATATCAAGCTGCATGAAGGCGTCTACATTTCAGTAATTGGACCTAATTATGAAACAGCTGCTGAAATTCGCGCATTTCGTATCCTGGGTGCGGATGCGGTAGGCATGTCAACGGTGCCTGAAGTACTGGTCGCTAATCATTGTGGGATGAAAGTAGCAGTTATTGCCACTATTACCAACCACGCTACAGGGCTGGCAAGCTGCAGCCATAGTCATGATTCGGTAGTTGAAATGGCCAATGAGGCAGCCAAACGTTTAAATATTCTGGTTAAAGAATTTATTGCTAGTCTGGCATGAATATAGAAACTGGATTTGCAAACTTTTGTCGGGAAAAGCAGGATATTAAGACAGCACAGTCCCGGCAGGCTATTGTATCCTGCATTGATTTAACACTGCTCGATGAGAAAGCCACTGAACAGCAGATTCGCGAGCTGCAATTCAAAGCGAATCAGTATAAAGTGGCCGCTCTTTGCATCTATCCGCAACATTTAGCCTTTCTAGCACCCCAGAATATCTGCAAAAGAGCGACCGTGCTTAATTTTCCCAGTGGCGATTTGCCAGCGGCATTGGTGATGTCACAACTGGAAGACACTCTATCGACTTATCCAGTTGATGAAATAGATTATGTTTTTCCCTACTCGCTCTACCTGAAAGAATACAAACAGCAAGCACTTGAGCGCTGTCGGCAAGCTCTATCCCTATGTCAGCATCGAAATGTTTTATTCAAAGTAATTGTGGAAACCGGTCAGTTTACAGAGTCAGACTCTTTGTATACCCTGGCTCGCGAGCTTATAGATTTGGGCTGTGATTTCCTAAAGACCTCGACCGGCAAAATTGCCATTGGCGCAACACCCTTATCTGCCTACACTCTTCTCAAAGCTATTCAGGATTCTGGCGCCTCAGTCGGGTTTAAAGCCTCGGGCGGTGTTCGCAAAACTGAGGACGCATTTCTCTATGCTGAAATGGCAACGCTATTACTTAAAAAAGAAATCGCTCCTTCCTGGTTCAGAATTGGAGCAAGCAGTTTGCTGGATGAGCTGGTAACTGCCTGAGTTTAAAAACTGATAACCATTCCCAGCCATAAAATAAGACCGTACCAGGTATTGCTAATGAAGGCTCTGAAACAGGCAGCAGGCTCTCGGTTGCTGATTAAATATTGCTGATAGAGCAAATTGGCTCCTGCGGCTATCCAGCACAATGCCAGCACGCCATTAAACAACTCGGCACTGAGCAGTAAATAGAACCAAAGGGCATGAACGACTGCCTGCAATAAACCAATTATCAAACGGTCATTGTCTGCAAACAGAATAGCACTCGATTTAACTCCAATTTTCAAATCATCTTCACGATCTGCCATTGCATACTCTGTATCATAGGCGACTGTCCACAGAAAATTGATTAGAAGCAAACAGATTGCGATAGAATCCAGAGGAACATGAGAAGCAGCATAAGCCATGGGGATACCCATTGAAAAAGCCAATCCCAACACCACCTGCGGGGCCTGAATAAAGCGTTTGCAAAAAGGATAAACAATGGTGATGAGTAATGCGAATAAGGCATAATATGTGCAGGTCAGCGGTAGTTGAACCAGGATCATCAGGGCAGCAAACAGCAGAAAGAACAGGTAGACAAAGGCATTTTTAAGCGGGATCTCCCCTGCGGTCAAAGGCCGATGTTGTGTGCGTCGAACATGGCAATCAATTTTTCGATCAGCAATATCATTGATGACACAACCCGCAGCCCGCATTAAAATAGTGCCGGCTAAAAACTGCAGAAATAAAATCAGGGAAGGCTGGCCCTTATTGGCAAACCATAAACCCCAGGCGGAAGGACTCCACAGTAAGATAATTCCAACGGGTTTATCAAAACGCCCTAATCGATAATAGGCATGCCAATTCATTTTTTAATCCTCGACAAATCAGGTAATAAAATTTCTATCAGATAAAATGGAAAATGACCGTTGATAATAAATCGTGAATAACGTACCCAGAGTTTCGAAGCGTTTCGTATTAACTCTTCTTTAATCCAATAATATTCCTGAAAATTGTTATCGATAGAATAATGACTTAAAGACACTCGCTCCACATTTGGGCTGTTAAAAACGATCTGCCCCAGGGATTCCTTTTGTAATCGATTAAAAAAAGAGTTATTCTGCTCAAAAGTGGACTCTGGTATAACAGAGCGTGCAAACCAGCAGCATTGATTTCCTGAAAACATCATTATATCCCGATGAATTACACTTTCTTCCGAGATGCCTAAGAAAAATCGATCCCACCAATTGCGTTTTGTCATGACCTGCTGAATTAATTCCAGACGCGCATCGCCCGTCTCCTGCCTTAATTTCTCAGTCAATGCCGCTTTATGAGTCAGCCATGTCACCCACTCGGCTGGCGGTAATAGCGTTTGCATAGGAGAATTGTCTCATTCAAAATTTCGGCTAGTATAACATAAGAAACACAAGTTACTGACAGGCAATTCGGCTGATGCTGAGACGTCCGCTGGCGGATATATTCAAAGAGCGGGCGTTGTTACCCTTGCAGCCCGTTGCGGTAACGCTTAAATTCATGGCCCCGCTGGATGCAAAGCCCATACTATTGTAACTGACTATACTGGCATCGGCATTGACCCGTGTTCCTGAGGGCAAGGCTTCATTGACCTTCACTAAATCATTATTGCTATCGATGAGATTGTTGTTATTGGCATCCACAAATACAATCCAGCCCTGTGCCCATTGACTGGCAGAACCGCAGGTGGTTAAAGCGGCATTTCCTGCAGAGCACACCGATACTCGCACTCCACGCTTAATAGCTTCCATTCGAGCGAAATTTAAACTGGCTGACAATCGATTAACCATGGCAACTACTTTATTATTTTGGATTAAAGCATAATAACCCGGCACCGCCACGGTGATAAAAATGGCAGCAATGCAAAGTGTGACTATCAATTCGGTCAGAGTAAATCCTTTTTCAACTATCCTTTTCATGCTGATTGTTCGTTGAATTGCCTCTGATAATTATATCATACAGTTGAGATATACGACTAAGGCCGTGACAAGCTTTTGATTCGTCCCAATCGGTTGACGATCACATCGGAATATCTGTTCCCGGCAAAGAGTTTGAATCGCCCGCTCGATGCCGCCTGAGTAGGATTGGCTGCAAAAACCAGAAACTTGTCTGAAAGAAATCCCTGCCATTTAATGAGGACATTCCGGCAATTCCAGTGCCATTGGTGTTGCAATAAGCTGGTTTCATATCGATGATCAGGAGTATCAGCAAGCAAAACCATTCCTTTTGCCCAGTCATCACTGGCGGGCTCAGCCTGTAGTACCATGGGTTTTCCTGAAAGAATGGCATGATTTCTGGCAAAATGAAGCGCTTGAATCAGCTGATTCTGGCAGACATTTAAGCGAATCTGCTGATCATTATTTTTTAGTAAGGGTGAGATTATAGAGAATGAAATAAGGATGAGTGCCAGGCAAATCAGGCTTTCAATGAGCGTAAACCCGGAATAAAATTTCAGACGCAATCGGATTTCCTTTTCAGTAGTAAATGGGTTCTACACACTATCAGTCTCTGTCAGTTTAAAAGCGTTTTCAATTGCAAAAGATCCTTATAGGCCTTCTTTTTATCCATGGGTTTTCTTAATAAGTAGGCAGGATGATAGCTGACGATACAAGGAGTGCCATCATAATGATGCACGCTTGAGCGCATTTGCGCCATAGAGAGGGCCTCTTTTAATAGAAACTGTCCGGCAAAGCGCCCCACGGCTAATAAAGCTACGGGTTTAATTATCGCAATCTGCCTTGTCAGATACTGGCTGCAGCGGACAATCTCATCGCCATTCGGATCACGATTATCCGGCGGGCGGCATTTCAATACATTGGCAATGTACACTTCGTCCTCTGAAAAGCCTATGCTCTTAAGCATTTGGTCGAGCAATCCCCCCGCTCTGCCCACAAAAGGCTTTCCCTGTTGATCCTCATGATAGCCAGGCGCCTCTCCAATTACCATTAATCGAGCTTTTGAATTACCCCGCGCAAAAACGGTTTGCTTTCTGGTTTTATGCAAAGCGCATTGCTGGCAGGAAGCCACTTCCTGACAGAGAACATTCAAATCATCAGAATCCGGCGCTTTTGCTGGCTCTGTACGCTCCTGCCAAAGCTCAATTCCCATTTGCTGTAAGTAATATTGCTGTAATTCTTTATTCATCGATCAATTAATGCGGTGATTCATGTGAATTGTGCCAGATTAATGATTAAATTTCGACATCTATTCGGAACTGCTCAGGTAACATTCCGCATTGATTACTTAATGCTCTCTTAATATTCTTTTTTATATTAAAACTTAAGGTAAGAACTAAATTACAGCTCATTGATAAAATAAGAGGTTTTTTTAATTACTCTAGTCCCAACACTAAAAATATTAAACACCAGATTGTCGCATAACGATGTCCCGAGCTTACGCGCACACTGGAATTACGATGTTTATTTCTGCTATTTTAGTCACCAACTCATTTACAAAACTGCGTCTGTAACTCATCGCGACTGTTTGCGTGCTGGGATGGTCGGTATCTTTCTGCATTAGCCAGATTAGTCAGACTAGGAAATTCATGCGATTTATAACGGTGTAAAATACTTTCTGCCTCTTTCAACATTGCAAAGCAATTAAATTGCCATTTACTTGCTTCCAAAAGTGTTTGCAAGTCGCTAACTATGCCAGAAAGTTTGCAGGATCCTTTATTTTGAAACCTTCTGAGTTCGTATGCAAAAAACGACCTATCAGACTGATCTGTAAACATTTGATTAAAACTTCTTTTATGAAATCCTGTATCACTGTTCTTGTCCGCAAGATATATCAATTCAGAAATCAAGTACTTAACAGGATTGAGTCGGGGGAGTACAGATTTTAATACCCAATCATGATAATTCATCATACCAGGCTTTTGCAGCAGTGCTTCAAAATAGCTGATAACGCTTTGCTGTGACGTTGAAGGATTCATTGACAGCTGGGTAATTTCCGATATTAGATTCACATTGGTAGATCTATGCATTGCTCTATTCCGGCTTATAAAACTGAAGAATTTAAATTTAGATGTGAACATAGCTTTGTCGCGAAGTTCACAGTCCTTTATTTCCTCGAGTATCTCTTTCAGAATAGAATGGATATCAATGGGCTCATCCATTTTAGAAACAGCATGAAGAGTTTTCTCTAATTGAGTTGAAATTGTACTGGGCAAATCAGGAATTAAGGCTGATAAGCGAGCATATTTTTCTTCATTATCAATTAAATAACCTTTTTTTAAAGTACCTAATAAATGGCCAAGTGATGAAACCCTTTCTGCAGGCTTAACCATTTCAAGACTTAGAATTAACCAGCTAAAGCAATTGATATGGCGCCCATGATAATCGAGCATTTCCTTTGCACCTTCAAACTCAGTTGCCATGCGAATAAACGAGTCTTGCTGATTTACCAAGCTCTCAGGAAGATGCCTGACCCAGGTTTTTACGGGCCGTGTTGCCAAGGGCATCTCTTGTAGAAAACCAGCTACTTCCTCAAAAGTCTTTGCATCACGAATTCGTGGCTCAAGCCAGAGGTTGAAAAGATAATTTACTTTGTCCACTGTCAAGTCAATGTTTTGCAATTCTGCGGCGGTAATATTGAGTAATAGCTTCTTCATTGCCCAGAATCTAAATAATTTGGATATACTCTCCTGATCTGATAGAAGCTCGATACTCGCTAGTAAATCGCTTTTATCGCTTACAATATCATCAATTGAGCAATAATCCACCAGCCAGTCTCTGAGAGCACTTTGCTGAGCAGAAAATTGCTTTAAAAACCCTGTTAGTGACTTAAACTGTAATATCCACTTTCTTAGAACATTAGAAGCACTATGAGAGAATGGGAATATGGAGGAATAACTTGCTTTAATACTAATAGAATACAAAATAAAATCTAATTCCGATTGATTAAATTGATGGTTTGAAACCAGGGCTGATAATTCATTTTCACCCAGTACAGTATTCAATTGATTAATAAACTGTGAAAACTCTTCTTCATTCACAAACCAGTCTGCTGGATTTTTAATTACTAAATTAAAAAAATGCTTTAAAAATTGACTATTTTTCTGAACGATTAATTCATTGATGGCTTCAGATTTTGAAAACTGGCTCGGGAACTTTTTTATTAATAGTAAGATAAAGGAAGAGAGAAACGATGTGGCACCATCATATTGGTGAACAATCGCTAACCCTTCACTCAATGTCCTGCAAGAACCCAGTAAGCTTTCAGCAAGAAGTTCTCGAAATAGATTAGCACTTGCACCTCTCAGATGCCTTTCTAATGTATTTATCGACAAGGAGCTAGTGCAAACTTCTTTCCATCTTGGGGCAAGAAATTTCAAAATCTCTATCTGCTCGCTTTCAGTATAGTTATTCAATAGTCTGGCAATTGTTTCATAACTATATTCATCTACCGATACGGATTTTAGTTTTGCAGATACCGAACTCAAGAATTCTTTATACAGTTTTTCAGCAGTTTCTTCCTGTTTCCTTGTTTCCCGATAAGGGAAAACCATATCGAATAGTGTTTCAAAATCAATCACTAATTCTGCTGCCATATTACTTTTTTCTTCCATGCTCAGTAATGGATTGGCGATCACTTCTCTTGAATATAAGCGCTTCATTGCCCTGGGGCAGTTAATCCCATTATCTACATATAATTTGCGGCTACTTAAGGAAGTTAAAGCGCTCTCCATGAGTGATTGTAAATTGTCTGTTTGCTGTTCCTCTCCCATTAAAATAACAGTCTTTAATAGCGGATAACGGTCCACAAACAAATTCAAAGCCTGAGAAATCTCGAATGCGCAAGGCGTAATTTTTGGCCCTCCAAATGGGTTTAAAGCATTAAACTGCTGGCGCTCAGCTTCAGTAAACTGATCAGGGTCAACAAAACGCATCATCACTGCCAGCAGGTAGTCTTTTAATGTGGCATCTTCTAAATAAGCGGTCTTAGTGCTGAGATTATCAATCTCAGGGTTGGGCGGGAGACTTTTCCAGTAGTGATGAAATTGTATTGCAGCCCTTTTAGCCATCGCTTGATTGGCTAAGGCGTTTGTGCCCTTTCCAACCATGGAAGACTCATGCAGCTCTCGGGCTAGTTCCCTAAGTTTGGCAGCCAACGAATTATCCTGGTAAAAATAGATTTCTGCCTGCTTTAAATAATTATTTCCTTCATTACCGGCAATGCTATATAAAACCTTAATATCCCACTCACTTACACTAGGAAATCGAACTGCTGGATCTTTGGAGAATAATTTTTCTGGATGTGATACACTTCGTTCATAAATCTCACGAACAGGTACTAATTGACCATTTGCATTTAAGAAAAAATGCCTTGGATTAAAGCGGCCTTCCCCATTAACTTTTTCCTCTGTTTCATCTTTAAGTGAATAAACGGGCCAACACAGCAAATCTTCGCTTCTTCCAAGTAAGACACCACAAACTGCTTCCTCTTTTTCAGCAATCAAGTGGGCAATTTCGACACATAATTCATTTAAAGGGTAACCAGGATAGCAAAAATAATTAAATGGCTCTCTCTGGGTGTAGTTGGCTCTTCGAGCCAACAGCTCTCGCAGACAGGCTTTTATTTCCAGATCCGATTTTCCCGCCAGGTTTTTTAGGCTTTGAATAATAATAGCTTTGTCCCACAGCATTCGCACCACTGTGATTGTATCAATATGAGTAACTTCAATGTCTGATCTTGGTTGGTAACTAATTAGAAGTGTATTAATTTGATTAAAAAGTGACATAGTGAGTATGGTTGAAAAATATGTTTATATAATATCAAAACATACTTTTTTTTAGCAAATCATCATAGACAGGAAGATAATCTGTGATTACCAGGAAGTGGAGTTATAAGCCTTCCTTCTGATGCTATCTGGATTATGATCAAAACAAAAAATTCAACTCAATTATTAGATGAAACTAAAAAGCATCTCCCTTACAAATAAAGAAGGTACATTGGCAATTTAGTTACCGTTACGCAATGGATTGAGTCGCTCTTCATGCTCAGGGATGTGTTCATAACGCCCGAACATTGCAGCGGAATTGCTTGAATAAGCGGGAGACGGCTTTCCTATTAAAATTCCTGAGATAATCTGTTCTAATCGCCCCCTCGAAGAATGGGATCGATGCTCAAGCTCGCTTAAGGCTGTTTGCAACGCTTTAATTTTTTCGAGTGAAGTCAGCCGCTCAGATTCCATCGCTTTAATCAACTGTATTGCAGTTTTCCGTTTTTCTTCCAATAGTCGGCTCCCAAACGACACAAAAAGAGAGGAACTGCCAAAACCTGTCTGATCGAGATAGCCCTTGAGTTCATGAATAGCATAGCTACAATCGAATTTATCAAGCAACGCCTTCTCTTGCGGAGTGTAATGGGGCAATAAAGCCGAAAACTCTTCTTCAGTACAACCTAATTGGGTAGCTGAAAACCGGGATGGAATCAGTTTTTGAATTGTTTCCCAGCTAAAAAGAGTCTTAAGATCTGTAAGCTCACTTACAGATCCTATAAAGCGTTCCCAGGGAATTAAATTCAGATAGCGTTCTTTGTCTTTTTCTGGAATTAGCTCTGCAAATTGTGTAAATAGCTCTTTTGAGTCAATCAACGCTTTATACTTCGTGATTATTGTCAAGCGCTCGCGGTGAAGAGTCTCTTTCATGACATCTAGCAGTGTGGTGCTATTATTTACTCCTGTGGGAAACTTAGTGAACAACTGCTGTTGTAAAATTGCCTGTATTGGATAACAATTTTTCCAGCGGATATATTCATTTTTCCAGGTGTCAAATGAGTCTATATTGTCTTTTATCGGGTTTGCGATTAAATCCGAACATTCAACCCAAGCGGCAAAGGAATAGAAGTTATCGGGGGTTATCCATTGGTACAAATGGGGGCTGACAAAATTAATAATCGTCTTTCGCTGCCCACCTGTCTCTGTAAGAAGTGGTAAAACTTTTAGCGTATTTTCGCAAGAACCAAGCAATACGGTATATTTTTTTTTTAGTTTTTCAAAAACCAGGTCCAGTATCGAGCTATCGACCTTCTTTGTTAAGGCACAAAAATCATCTACTGTGTGGATATCAGGCGCCAGAATTTCGGCATATTGTTGCTTCAAAAAATTGAATGGGGCGCTCTTTAAATAGAACTTTAACAGATTGTATTTTTCCAGGGTATTATATTCCTGAATCAGCTTCTTAACATGCGCTTCGATAATCGCTTGTTGTTGCGCTTCAGGAACGAAAGAGAAAAGACGATGTAAACTGGATTCATACGGGAAGGCCGCAAGACGATCATGAATGAGGGGAGTGACTGATGACAGTAGCGCAGGGGTATTTTTCAGGCGCATCAAACAACTATAACTTTTTATTCGCTCTGCTATAAATACTAATCCTTCAGGACGAGCGGGAGCACCGCAATTGCTTTCTATGAGCAGCTGCATGAACTGTGAATCAAGATTGCCCTCACCATCGAATACAGGGGGGCGTTGGAACAATACTTCAAGCAAAGCAGGCAGTAAATCTGCCATTGCCGGCAACTTTTCTACGGGCTCATCTCGGTTATTTTGGATTAAAATATGATATAGCGCAGGATATTGGTTTAGAAACTCGGACAAAATATTAGAAAGCTGATCGGCACAAGGAAAGATGTCCTCTGCCAGAACACGCCTACCCTCCTCCTCAGTGATAGCGAGCTGCATATGAAAAAAAAGGGTTAGAAAGTAACTTTCCAAAGGTAAATCGTATCCATAGGTCTCAACTTTGATATCTTTCACAAAACATATTTCACCTGATGCAGTACCTTGCTCCTGAGGCATACTTAGCTCAGCTGGGAGCTGTTTCCAAAGGGTGTAAAAAGATTTCACCGCATCCCCAAGGACCTTATTGTTGGCCAGTTCTTCTGAACCGGCATCCGATACCGAGGCTTTTTTAAGTTCAGTCGCCAACTTTTTTATCGCAAAGCCTAATGAATTATTATCATAGCGCTGAATATGATTTTGTTTTAAAGCCTGGATAAAGGCCCTGCTCGCATCCCCTGCCACATTCGCCAGATTAAGAAAATCCTGCCCACCAAATTCGTAGGACAGCGTCGTTCCTTCCGGCTGAAAGTCCAGTAATACATGATTACTGTCCAGTGAGGCCGTTTCAAATACTTCCTGAATGGGGATTAACTTGGTATAGTTTTGATTGACTAAAAAGTTTTCAACCTCAAAATGACCATTGTCTTCAGTTTCAGATTTGAGAGAAAAACAGACCCTGTTTAAACCAGTAAGTCCCGGCATTAATATTTGACACACAGCCTCTCCTGGGCCAGCAATTCCTTCTGCTACCTTGAGGCAAAATTGATTGATGGGTAAAAAAGGGAAACGAGTATAAGCAATCTGTTCTGTTTTAAGCATTTTCCAGCGAAGGGCTAGATAATGCCTTATTTCTTGAACAACGCTTGCGGACAAAACGGAACTTTCATCGCCGGCAATAAGACGACTAAAAAAAGAAAAGCTGTATTGAGATTCGTCCTGTATCGTTTTAACTGTTGCTGCCTCAAGCCCTGGAGGTAATTCTATTGGTGTATCTTTGAAGGTTGTCAGAAAATCTTTAAACTGTTTTACTGTAATCATGAAATACACCACAAATTGTAATGCGCTATTTTAATGCAATCTGACCAAATTCTCAATTGTACTATTACAAATAAGAACTTCGTTTATCTGCTTAAATCGAGGGTCTTTATTAATGCAGGCGTAAACGCTGAGCCGCATTGCGTCTTCGCAGCGACGCAGGTTGAAAAATGTCTGGTCAGTCTCTTTTTTTCTTTACTTATCAGCGCTATAACATTCTATGCACATCGTTATCCACAGATTTTGTGGATAAGTAAGCCTGCCATTTCCTGCGTATATAAGTTAAGGAACCTTTGTAGTCGTGGAGTTTGAAGGGAGAATGTGTTTTAAAGTGGTGAAGCCAGGGGAAGGACCAAAAAACTTATCCACAAAAGGCCTGAATGTGACAGAACTTTTGGAAATGCATTCTATCTTCTTTTTTTTTGAAAAACCAGTCTTGACTTTTTTTCAGTGCTTTTTTAGAGGGCAAACACTTCGTTAACAACTTAATAATTAATAATAAATTACTTTTGACACGTTTATACTATTCTTACAGAATTGACCCCGCCTTCGGGACATAAGTATCTACCCATCACCTCTACGCCCTGCAGCTTGTGCGCAGGGTCCAGTGTTTCTCTATGAGTCTTCTGGATCCGTCGGACAAGGCCTGAGGAACCCCTCAATATTTATATAGTCAGCGTATAACTTAACAATTACTCAAATAGATCTATTATTGTGTCGTTCCCGCGTGGCATTGTTGCGTAAATAGAACCAAGCAGCAACCTGTTGTCTTTGCGAACAAAGTGAAGCAATCCAGATTGAAGCTTGAATAAAGTAAGGAGCTTGATTGCTTCGCTAACGCTCGCAAAGACGGTTTTTTATGTACCTATCTTCATTTACGCAACAATGCTTTTCCCGCGTAGTCGGGAATCTATTTCTCAAGATAACTCCTAACGTTGTTTGCAAGATGGATTTCCGCCTAAGCGGAATGACACTATTTAAAGTCATTTTGACCTGATAAGCTACCTATTTCTTGAATGAAATAATTAGAGGCTTATAGATTATGCAGATCTAGGCACTGATAGTATAACTGCAAGCATGCTCGTACCAATGATCCGTTGGTGTGGGCTCCTTTTGAGAATTAATCTTCCAATAATCCGTGGTGGAATCTATTTCCTGTAAATCACCCTCTCGAACGATATCCTGCAAGGGCTCTTCTCCATTTTTCAGGGACTCACAAAGCCGGGTCAAAGCCGTCCAGGCTTTATTTTCACAAATTTTAAGAATACGATTCACCTGATGAGGCAGCAAATCCCATTGCCCAAATAAGGCAACCTGATTCAATTCATTTTTATGTAATAAAGACTGCTCAAGTATTTTGAACTGGCGGCATAATTCATTAATATTTTTTTCAGTTTTATTTTTTAGTAATTCAACGAAGATACGAAATAAAATATGAGTTTCTCCCTTAATCAAACTCAAACTTTGCAAGGCGCGTAATGGGGAATGAGCAGAGTTCGCATGCCGTCCGTCTTTATATAAGCTTAAATCACTGCTTTTTTTTATCCATCCATAGGGAATGTCCAGAAATATAGGATAAATCGATTGAAAAATTCGCATGTTGGTTTTAACTGCTTTCTTCTCGATGACTTTAGGGAGTTGGCTATCAAATAGCCCGCCTGAATTTTTTGATGTCCTTACAGGGTCTTTTTTCTCGATTTCAACATCTGTGAAATACATATCCCTTAATTGTTCAATTTTTCTAGCACATATACCCTGTCTCAAACCAAGTTTTGCCAACTCTTCAAACCAGTCACGATTACCTCTGAAACAGCTGTAATAAATCGCTTCCTCGATACCAGAAAATTTTACATGCAGGTATTCTGCATTTTCAGCTCCGTTTTCAGAAAACTGATAGCGGGTGTCGATATAGCGTTTAGCGGCCTTATAGCCTTTTTTGAATAATTTATCCTGATCCTCTGCAGAGATATCAAATTGGGTCGCGCTCACATTCCCAATAGGAATAAGCACAGTTTGGCCACTATAATGCAACAATTTCAAACGGTCCTGTTCCCATCCGCTGACAGGGTCCCGTACCCCGGTGAGCAGGCCATAAATCCAGTTCCATAAAAAATTTTCTCTATAAATACGATGGACAAACCGATTCAAAATCCTTCGCTCTGGTCCATTATCAAATTGAAAAGCAACCAGTTTCAGACAATTCTCATGCTCTGATTTTAAAAAAGTAGTTTTATCATCGCTAAAGGCTTCTGTAGGCAGATTACTCAAAATCCCGCCATCATTATAAGTATTGCCATCCGGCAGCAAGGTCGGTTTAAAAACAATAGGAAAACTGGACGACATAGCCCCTGCTTTACTGACCTCTTTGTGCGGTGAATGCTCATAGGAAAAATAAACGGTTTTTCTTTTTTCTTTATTCGTTGCCGTTACGATAAGCTCTTCACCCAAACAACAATCAGGATACCCTTCCTTTAAGCGCTTTAAGGACTCAAAACTTATTACCCCTCGTTCAAAAACCTGATTGCGTAAGGCTTTGGCTGCTGCTTTCCCTGCAATCAGCTCATAATCGTATAAAATCTGATCTACTTTTTTTATAATCATGAAATCCAGTGCCGCTTTTAAGGCATCTGTATCCGAAATACCTGAGCTGTCAATATTATAATGGACAATGTTTTCTTCCTTAAACTGCTGAAAGAAAGTAAGAATTTCTGACCATGAATATCCGAGATAACACAGAATCGCCATAATGGCACCAGCAGAACTACCCGCGAATTTAGTGGGCTGTATTCCACTGTCCTGAAACGCTTTATAAGCACCGACATGCGCAAAAATCTTCGCTCCTCCTCCGCAAAAGACCATCGTGTCAATTTCAGGGCGTTTTTCAATTATTAATATTTCTCCTGTCTCCGGATGCTGGAATACTTCTGCTTTATCTTTTTTTAAGACAGGACGGAACGCATTGGGTTTGGACCGCTTTTTTTCAGGTTTTACAGACTCTTTTTTGTCCGTGTAGATGTTTACCAGTCGTTGCCATAAGCGCTGATACCAGGCAGGAGAAGTAATAAAGCGCTCCACCTTTCGGTATTCATACATGGCTTTCATACGCTTTTTAGGGTCTCTGACATGGATTGAAAAAGGATGCGGTGAATTTAGGATAGAATCGTATTCCTGATTTTCAATATCCAGAGAGGAGAGGCTTTCCACCATATCATCCGTTAATCGGAGACGCTTGGTATTTAATAGCGGTTCTTCCTGCGGATCGCCTGGCTGATGGTATTTGTTGATTTGTTTTGTGGTGCAAAATTGATTTAATCCAACTAGCAAACCGTATTGGCCCTTGCAAATTTCCAAACCATTAAGCTGATAATCAAAAGTAAGTTCTACAGGGGATAAAGGCCATTGATATGATTTTTTTCGATAAAATATCCAATTGATAATTCTACCCCACCAACTTAAACCTACCTCCGCAGTATAGCCTCGGTAATCAGTAGTGGCGGCGTCGCTTAAAAAAGCTCGATGGGCATTGTTAGCGTGGGATTTCCAAAACCAATGGTTGAATTTTTTGCGTGATTTGTCGCTTAGGCCATTGTAATCAATTATTATTTTCTCTTCATCGAATAAGTAATCAGCTAAAGAAAACTGATCATCGGGTGGTTGCCCGTTAATACGTAGCCATCCATAGTATGCAATCAAAACAAACTTTTTTAATAATTGGCTATTGGGGTGAAAGACACTGTTTTGAGAAATCAATTCCTTCAATACCTGGTCTCTGTCCATAGAGTAATCCTTTACTTAAGATGAGCTTCGATATCTGTAAATTCCAGGTTCTATAGATCCTGCCCAGTTGCTAAGCTGCTTATCTAATTTATAACTAGCATACTTTTTGTCAGAAATGAATAGCTAAATGACCAGGATTACTGAACATTCGCACAAAACGGAAAGATTAACCTTGATACAGCAGGTGTATCAAGGTTAATTTTATGACAGACTAGTCGATTTCCTGCAGAATTGCTTCAACTACTCTCGCGGGATTTGCTGCTCTGGTTATAGGGCGCCCCACCACTAAAAAATCGCTCCCTAGCCTGCTTGCTTCGAGTGGAGTGACTACCCGGCTTTGATCATCCCGAGAGTTCAAATCCAGTCGAACACCGGGCGTTACCGTAAGAAAAGATTTTCCACAAAGTCCCTTTATTTCTGGAACCTCGAAAGCCGAACAGACAACACCATCGACACCAGACTCACTGGCCATGCTGGCCAGACGCTGAACATGGCTATTTATCGACCCGGAAATACCCAAAGTCGAAAAGCTCTCCTCATTCATACTGGTTAATACGGTAACAGCAATTAATAAAGGTCTGTTCTGGTATCCTTCCAAAGCGTCTCTGGCTGCCTGCATCATCTGGCTTCCGCCACTGGCATGAACATTGATCATCCATACCCCGAGCTGAGCTGCTGCACGGCATGCCTGAGCCACCGTATTGGGAATATCATGAAACTTTAAATCAAGAAAAACCTTATACCCCTTATTAACCAGAGTATTCACGAATTCCGTGCCAAATAAGGTAAACATTTCACTGCCCACCTTAACTGCGCATCGACCTGGGTCGAGCTGCTCTACCAGATTCAAGGCATCCTGCCTGGTATCAAAATCCAACGCGACAATTAATTGAGCTGACATTTTAGGCCATCACCTCTGAAACCTGTTCCAGTGCTAGCTTCACTGCCTCAGCGACTGTTTCCTGCTCTTTGGATGTCAGATAGGGATGCATGGGTAAGCTTACCACACGTCCACTTGCCCGCTCAGAAATAGGGAAGTCCCCTGTTTTATAGTTTAAGAAGGACAATGCCGGCTGCTGATGCATTGCGATAGGATAATGAACTGCCGTGGGGATGCCTTGTTCTAGCATCGCCTGTTGAAACTCGTCACGATTATCTACTTCAATAGTGAATTGCGCATAAACACTGGTATTTTCTGAAGATAACTGAGGGGTTTTGACATGATCGGACAGCAGAGAAATATATCGGCTGGCCACCTGTTGTCTGAGTCGAATTTCATTAGGAAAGAGCTTCATTTTTTCTATTAAAATCGCTGCCTGGATCGTATCCATTCTGCCATTAATTCCAATACGGCGGTGGTTATAACGAGTATTTTGCCCATGATTGCGAATTTCAATCAGGCGCTCAGCCAGAATATCATCATCAGTGAAGCAAGCCCCGGAATCACCATAGCCGCCCAAGGGCTTGGATGGGAAAAAGCTGGTGCATCCTATTGTCGACAAGGCACATGAATAGCGCCCGTGATGAGTCGCACCAAAACTTTGGGCGGCGTCTTCGATTACCGCCAAACCATAACGCTTGGCGATTGCATTAACCGCTGTTAAATCCGCACACTGGCCATACAGACTGACAGGCATAATCGCTTTGGTACGTGAGGTAATCGCTGCTTCGATTTTTTGCGGGTCGATATTGTAGGTCAGAGGATCAATATCAACAAATACTGGTTTGGCCTGACACAGGGTGATCACTTCCGCAGTGGCAAAAAAACTAAAGGGGCTGGTGATCACTTCATCACCCGGCTCAATTTCAATAGCCATTAATGCCATAAGCAAGGCGTCAGTACCACTCGCATTGACAATGACATGCTTCACACCGGCGAACTCTGCTAATTTTTTTTCAAGCTGGGCTATCTCTGGCCCCATTATGTACTGTCCATGATTTAACACTGCGTGTATACCTTTTAAAATATCCGCTTCAATGAGTTGATATTGCTTTTTTAAATCAATAAATTGCATAATGTTCTCAGTAATTTTTGTTCGTATCAGGGTCTGACGGAATTCCAAAACTCGTCTTAATCACCCTCTAAACCATGCACAGGCTTCATTCTACCCCACTGTTTGCAACTTGGGCAATGCCAGTGAAGGTGCTTGCCTCCAAAACCACAATGACCGCAACGATAAACTGGCTTATTGTCCAGAAACTTGCTTGTAATATCGTATAACATTTGTAATTTGTCGCGTACTTTACCATGCGCTGTTTCAAGATGCCAAAAAATTAATCGATTTATACCCCTGATTGAAGGGTAACTGCCCAGTTTGTCGGCTACAAAATCCACAGCAGAATCCATCTCCTTTGTGTTACGCAGGTACTCGGCAATGACAAAAATAGTCGAAGCCCTCGGATGATTCTCCAGTGTTTGCTGAAGGAACTCCACGCATTCGTCCATAATTCCCAATTCTTTGTGGCAGATTACCAGCGGCTCAATAATTTCAGTAATAAACTCTGGATCCTGCTGAGGAACCCGCTTCAATGAGCGAATCGCCTGCTTGTACCGCCCATGTTTCATATCGAGAGAAGCTTGTAATAAGCTGGCGCGCACAGACATTTTATCAATGGCCAGTGCCTGCCTGGCGGCATTCTGAGCTTTTTCAATGGCATTATCTTTAAGCGCTTGTGTTGCAATTTCACAATAATAATGGGCTGCCTGACTATGCAAACTCTGTCCAGTGGATACTTCAAGCTTCTTGATGGTATCCAGGGCATTTTCCCAGGCTTTCTCTTGCTGATAAATAGCAAGTAAACCTTGTAAACTACAGATTTCCTTGCTGCCTCCCAGCTCCACGACTTCCAGAAAAATGCGTTCCGCACGGTCAAACACGCCAGCGCTCATATAGTCCTGACCAAGTGCGAGTAAGGCCTGTTTTCGATCAGCAAGACTTAATTGCGGTCTCGCAATCAGGTTCTGGTGAATTCTGATGGCCCGGTCAACTTCGCCGCGACGGCGGAAAAGACTGCCCAAAGCCAGATGGGTTTCAACCGTTTCACTATCAATTTCCAATAGCTTGATAAAAACATCGACTGCTTTATCAGGCTGTTCGTTAAGCAGATAATTTAATCCAACGACATATTCCCTTGATAGTTTATTGTTTTGTTCAGATTTCTTACCTGAATAATTACGGCTTGCAACCCACCAACCAGACCAGGCAGCAGCAGGTAATAACAATGGCCATAAGTTAATCATTAACACACTCCATTAATTCACTAGGTCCTGGATCCAAAGACAAGTGCTGCATTCAAAATACGTTGTTCAGAACAATGGCAATAGACTATCAAATTCAGCCCAATTAAAAAACCTTCTTAAAAGGCAAATTTAGTGCTCGAATTGGCGCTGCTCAATCAAACCGAAAAACGCTCACAATGCCTTAACATTTATCACCCATAGGGATATAATACCTATTTTTTAGTCGGGAGCTAAAATGCCCGGTCGACCCAGGCGTATTAAAAAATCCAGTAATCGGAGCTTAGATGTCCCTATGGCCAATTTAAGTATAACTGGCAGTGAAGACCTCCCAGAACCTTCTGTCACTTCTGGCGCTCAAAGTAGTCAATCTTCACATATGGATATCGAAAACCCGAGTAACAACAATGCTCAACTTAAGCCCATACCCCCCTTTATCAATCGATTTGAGGAAAAAGTTATACAAAGAGCAACGGAAAATCGCATTTCGCTACGAGAGCAAATGTGTAATGAGTTGAATCAGGCAAACATTACGCCTATGAGTATTGAAGGACTAAATGAAGAGGGTAAATTTCCTCGAAGTAAATTAGAGAAGTACATGCTTTACGGATTATGGGGGGTGGAAAAACCAGTTGCAAAACAACCAACCGCTACTGAACCTACAGCCGAATCCACGTCAGAAAAAATAGCACCAGCCCCTAATAGCCACTGCCAATAAGTTAAGCTCAATTGTATATTAGACTGTCATCCCCGCGAAAGGCGGGGATCCATCTCTGAGCTAGCCACAATGCCGACTGAGAAATAGATTCCCGCCTTTCGCGGGAATGACAGAAGTCCTTAATTTAATAGCCGTGCCCCTAAAGCCTACTGACTAAAATGCAAATGTAGCGGATGAATTGGGGACTTATTTGCGAGTCACATGAAGCTTCATGTGTCTTAACTTTTTAAATGTGAGCCAATATAGTACATAATTATCAATTTAGAGGTTTAAATGACAATAATTAAGCAAATTAGAAAACGCCGTGCTCGTCAAAGCAATATTTCAAACTTTGATGCTATTCGTCGAATGTTAGATGAGGCTGTGACAAACTTGAGTACAAATAATGGTGAGCAATTTTCAGATACTGATAGCATTACTATAAGCGTGACCGGGAGTGAGGTCACTATAACCAGAGGTAACAACACAACTCCCGCACCTGACTTTGTGACGCGATTTTGGCTAAAACTTCCAGAAAGAGCAAATGCCAACGACCGTAATCAACTCGAGCAACTCAAAGCCGACCTTAATGAGAAACAAATTTCGTATGAGAGTATTAAAGAACTAAAGGAGTCTGGTAAATCTCCTCGAAGTAAATTAGAGCGGTGTATGCTGTTTGCGTTTTGGAAGATCGATAGACCCGTTGTAAAACAAACGAATACAGCTGAATCCACTTCAGAAAAAACAGCACCAGCTCCCATATAGCCCCATCGCTATATCCATAGGATTGCCCTCCACAAAACCTGATTTACTCTGATTTGGAGGGCTTAGCTTATGGTAATTTGCGGACGCTTACATCACTTAGCAGACTCTAGTGTTGATCTTTTAGAGGGATATCTCGCAGGTTTTTGATTTCCTTTTCAGTGAGCCTGAGTTGATTGCGCATTTTTGAAAATTCAACTTTCAGGCGCCAATACTTGCCTAGTGCAAGAAAAAAACCAATGACAAGCCCCAAAGCTAGCATTATTGCCATTAACACTGCTATTGGCATGCTAAAGGTCTTTACGTATAAATTGATCGGCACGGAACTCGCGTTTAGAGCTGCAAATGTCACACCTACAATTATAAGAATTAAATAAACAAAAAACATAAGTAAACGCATTTTTATTTACCTTCCTATGCAAACAATGCATAAATTTACGAAGTATTATCATCCCTCGCAGGAGGACAATCAAGTCTTGGCATGGAACATATCAAAACCTGATTAAGAATTGTATAAATAAAAAAAAAGCGTAGTTAAACTACGCTTTTTTACTGGCACAAAGAATTAATCTTTGGTTGCCATTTTTTCTTTAAGCAGATCACCAAGAGTTGTCGAAGCAACTTCTCCACTTCTGGAGTATTTCTTGATGGCTTCAGCTTGTTCCTGAGCATCTTTGGCTTTAACAGAAAGGGCAATGCTGCGATTTTTCTTATCAACATTGATAATTTTCGCTTCAATTTCATCACCTTCCTTGCAGAAATGGCTGGCATCATCTACACGATCTTCAGATAACTCATTCGCGCGAATAGTACCATAGATTTCTGGAGCCAATTCAACAGTCACATTTTTAGCGTCAACGGCAGTAACACGTCCTTTGACAACGCTTCCTTTGGTAAACTCATCAACAAAGCTTGAGAAGTTATCACTTTCAAGTTGTTTCAGGCCCAGAGAAATACGCTCTCTTTCTGCGTCAATGGCTAAAATAACTGCTTCCAGCTCTTGTCCTTTCTTGAATTGCTTGACAGCTTCTTCACCAGGAATAGTCCAGGAAATGTCAGACAGGTGAACCAATCCATCAATATCGCCATCCAGACCAATGAAGATTCCGAAGTCAGTAATAGAACGGATTTTTCCGCTGACTTTCTGACCTTTGCTATGGCTTTGGGAGAACTGGTGCCAGGGATTGCCGACACATTGTTTCATACCCAGAGAAATACGACGTCTTTCTTCGTCGATCTCAAGTACCATCACATCAACTAAATCGCCCATTGAAACGACTTTGCTTGGGTGAACGTTTTTGTTAGTCCAATCCATTTCAGACATGTGAACCAGACCTTCAACGCCCTCTTCGATTTCAACGAAGCAACCGTAATCGGTAATGTTGGTGACTTTACCTTGCAGCTTTTTACCGACAGGATAACGATCAACCAGGTCAACCCAAGGATCATTACCTAACTGCTTCATACCTAAAGATACGCGATTACGTTCGCTGTCAAAGCTTAATACTTTAACTTTGACATCCTGACCTACAGTCAGTAATTCGGCTGGGTGCTTAACTCGCTTCCAGGAGATATCAGTGATATGCAGAAGACCATCAATACCGCCGAGATCAATGAATGCACCGTAGTCAGTAAGGTTTTTAACGATACCGTTAAGAATTTGACCATCATGCAGTGACTCAAGCAAGGCCTGACGATCAGCGCTGCTTTCTTCTTCTACAACAGCGCGACGTGAAACGACAATATTATTGCGCTTCAGGTCCATTTTAATCACTTTAAATTCTAATTCTTTGCCTTCCAGGTAAGAAGGATCGCGAACAGGTCTGACATCTACCAAAGATCCTGGTAAAAATGCGCGGATTGTACCAATCTCAACTGTGAAACCACCCTTGACTTTGCCCGAAATTAAACCAGTAACGGTTTCATTGTTTTCGTGACATTTCGACAGCTTGCGCCAGGCTTCCTGACGTTTGGCTTTTTCTCTTGATAACAGAGTTTCGCCATAGCCGTCTTCCACTGAATCAAGAGCTACTTCGACCGTATCACCGATGTTAATTTCCAATTGACCATTTTTATCGTGGAACTCTTCAACAGCGACAATACCTTCGGATTTTAAGCCAGCATTTAATGTGACAAAATCGTCGTCGATACCGATAACTTTTGCAGTGATAATTGCGCCAGGGTAAAATTGCGCACCAGCGATACTTTGTTCAAATAATTCTTTGAAACTTTCAGACATGTTAATAAACTCTTTAGTAAAAAAATGAAAGTGTAATTCCGAATTACCCTTCCCCCCATACAAACTGTTTGTAACTATCTTACAAACACTGGACTAAGCATAAGCAGCTTTTTGCCAATATGCAAATAATCCCTTCTTATTCGATCAGGTTGTTGAAATAATGACCTAATCTAGCGGAAGAACGAATGCCCATTTATCAATTTTAAAACATTATTAAAGACTTGTACAATCGTTAATCCAGTGGTGTCGACTAAAATCGCATCCAATGCCGGTTTTAGTGGTGCATGAACTCGTTTTGCATCACGATCATCACGCTGAGCCAATTCATCAATCACCTGCGCGAGGCTAACATCAATTCCACCATCTTTCAACTGATTGTAGCGCCGCTTTGCTCTTTCCTCTGCTGAAGCAAAAAGAAATATTTTAAGTATAGCCTCTGGAAAGACTACTGTTCCCATATCACGACCATCGGTTACCAGACCAGGAATTGTGGCAAATGCACGCTGCCGTTCAAGTAATGCTGCGCGTATTTCAGGCACTGCAGCAATAACCGAAGCATCTTGCCCGCATTGTTCGCTGCGAATATTCTCGTAAACATTCACTCCATCGAGAATGACTTGCTGCTCTTCAGCATCCATTTCAAATTTGACGTTCAGCTGATTGGCTAAACTAACAATCGCGTCCGCGTCTGAAAAAGGAATGCCTCGTAATCGAACTGCGTAAGCCAGCACTCGATATATTGCCCCGCTATCCAGCACATGCCAGTTCAAATGTTTTGCCACCATATGACATATGGTTCCCTTACCTGTTCCGCTAGGTCCGTCAATGGTTATTACAGGAGCTTTTTTCTCACGCGTCATTATGTACCTCTTGGATATTTAACTGTAAGGCTTGCGCAGTCTTGACAAAATCAGGGAATGAAGTGGCTACGTTCTTGCAATCTTTGATTACAATCTGGTCTTTTGCCAGCGCACCCGCAATAGCAAAAGCCATCGCTATTCGATGATCCCCATAACTTTTTATCTCGCCTCCCTGCAGTTTACCACCCTTTATAAATACGCCGTCTTCAAATGCCTGAGCCGTGATTCCCAGCTTGCTCAGTCCTTCAACCATCGCCCCAATGCGATCACTTTCTTTACTGCGTAACTCTTTCGCCCCATGCAAACGAGTTTGGCCAGAAGCACAGGCAGCAGCAATAAAAATTACCGGGAATTCATCGATTGCCAAGGGAACCAACTCCACCGGAATATCAATACCTTCCAGAGGAGCATGGCGGATATACAAATCAGCCACTAATTCCTCGCCAAAAAGACGTTTATTGCTTTGCTCAATAGAAGCTCCCATTTGACTAAGGATCTGAATAATTCCTGTACGCGTTGGATTAATGCCTACATTTCGGATGAGCACTTCAGAACCAGGAATTAAGGTAGCGGCCACAATGAAAAAAGCGGCTGAGGAAATGTCGCCGGGCACGATTATATCGGTCGCAATACATTCGCTCTCGGAATTAATTGTAATATGGTGACCACATTTTTGAATGGGATATGAAAACGTAGTCAGCATGCGCTCTGTATGATCCCGGGTAAACCCAGGCTCGGTAACCGTTGTTTCGTCTTTTGCATACATTCCAGCTAAAAGCAGGCAGGATTTAACCTGGGCGCTAGCTTCAGGCATCACATAATGAATTCCTTTTAGCTCCTGTTTACCGTTGATTGTAATTGGAGGTTTTCCATGCTCGGTGCTGATATCAGCGCCCATTTGAGTTAAAGGGCGGCTTACTCTCTCCATAGGACGTCGAAGCAAACTTTCATCCCCTGTCAGGATGCTGCTAAATGACTGGGCAGCCAGCAAACCTGCTAATAAACGCATGCTGGTTCCCGAATTTCCACAGTCAATAACCTGCTTGGGAGCGTTCAGACCATATTTACCCTTGCCATGAATAACTACCTGATGGTTAAAAGGGCCTTCGATTTCGATTCCCATGCTGCGAAAGGCCTGCAAAGTAGCCAGGCAGTCCTCCCCCTGCAGAAAGTTTTGAATACTGGTTGTGCCTTTTGCAATTGAACCAAGAATAATTGCGCGGTGAGAAATCGACTTGTCACCTGGAACAGAAATTTCGCCGGAAATTGCTTTAACCGGTGAACTCATTAAATCATAACTAGCATTCATTTTCATGTTCCTTGGCAAATACTGCCATAAAGTCAATCAGCTTCTCCACTGCAGCGAGCGGCATGGAGTTATACATGCTGGCTCTTAAGCCACCCACTGTACGATGCCCCGCCAGAGCAAGCAAGCCCTGGTCACGGGCCTTTGCGAGAAATTCATCTTCCAGCTGAGGCTTTTTCAGATTAAAACAAACATTAACCAGCGCTCGATCTTCTTTCCTTATCTTACAGCCATAAAAATCGGAAGAATCAATAAATTCGTACAACAATCTGGATTTAGTACAATTTAATTGATACAAAGCCTCAACTCCTCCCTGGCTTTTAATCCACTGGAACATTTTAAGCGCCAGATAGCAGTTAAATGTGGGCGGAGTGGCATACATTGAGCGAGTTGTGGTGTATGTTCGATAGTCAAGCATTCGCGGAATTGCGTCATTGCTTATTTCTTTAATTAAATCGTCTCGCACAATAACCAGCGTCAAACCGGCATTGGCTATATTTTTCTGTGCACCTGCAAATATCAGTGCATAGTCATTAATATTAATCGGCTCACTAAGCAAGCAAGAAGTCATGTCAGCGATTAAAGGGATATCATTAATAACAGGCGTTTGAGGAAATCGAAGTCCATTGACTGTTTCATTAGGGGTATAATACAAAAAACGAGTATCCGGCAAAATCTCCCAAGTGGAGCGTTCTGGTATCCGGCTATAGTTTTTATCAGCAGAACATACGCTATAGGCATTGCTTAGGCGGCAAGCTTCTTCATAGGCCATTTCTGACCAGATCCCTGTTTGAAAATAGCCTGCCTTTTGATTTTCCGACAAAAAATTTAAGGGAATCATACCAAATTGGCTACGCGCCGCTCCACCGATGAAGAGCACATGATAGTCACTGGGAATAACCAGCAGCTCTCGTAGAAGCGATTCTGATTCTTCCATTATCTGAGTAAATTCTTTAGTGCGATGGCCTATTTCCATCACCGACATCCCGGTATTGTTCCAGTCTAATAACTCAGCCTGAACCTCTGACAGGATTGCATCGGGCAGCATCGCAGGTCCCGCCCCAAAATTGTATCCTCTACTCATCGGAATCATCATCCATTTCAAAATCTTCTGAATCGCTATCAGCCTCACCCAGATCCTCAATGCGCTGCATTCCTACCACATGCTCGCCTGAGCTGACATTAATCAGACGTACTCCCTGGGTGTTTCGTCCAATAATGGATAGCTCATCCACTCTGAAGCGGACCAGCGTTCCTTTATCGGTGATGAGCATCGCCTCGTCTCCTTCACTGACCTGCAGCGCTCTTACCACTTTGCCATTTCGTTCATTAACCTGAATAGAAATAACGCCTTGACCGCCGCGACCGGACACACGGTATTCTTCAACATCGGTTCGCTTGCCATAGCCATTTTCAGTAGCGGTAAGGATGGTGCCTTCCGGTTTGGCGACAACGAGAGAAATAACCGATTGATCTTCGCCCAATCGTATTCCCCGCACACCACGCGCGGTGCGCCCCATTGGCCGGATTAATTTCTCGTCAAATCGAATCACCTTGCCCGCATCTGTAAAGAGCATAATATCTTTACTGCCGTCAGTAATATCCACACCAACCAGGCGATCATTTTCATCCAGATCAACCGCAATAATACCGCTGGCTCGTGGACGGCTGAAGGCTTCCAGAGAAACCTTTTTGACGGTTCCAAAACGGGTGGCCATGAACACAAAATATCCTTCGTTGAACTCTCTCACCGGCAACATGGCATTAATGGCTTCATCTTCTGCCAGGGGTAAAATATTCACAATTGGCTTGCCTCGAGAAATTCGGCTGGCCAAAGGCAGTTGATAGGCTTTAAGCCAATACAATTTGCCATGATTTGAAAAACAAAGAAGCGTGTCATGAGTACTGGCAATCACAAGACGTTCTATAAAATCTTCGTCTTTAACATTCGTTGCAGACTTGCCTTTTCCACCTCTTCTTTGGGCCTGATAGGATGAAATAGGCTGGTATTTGACATAGCCCTGATGGGATAAAGTTACAACAACATCTTCTTCAGTGATCAGGTCTTCAATAGTCAGATCTTCCTGTGATGCCGTAATTTCTGTGCGGCGCTCATCGCCAAACTGTGATTTAATTTCAATTAATTCATCTTTAATCACCTGCATCAATCGCTCGGGTGAGGCGAGAATATCCATTAAATCTTTAATCTGTTTGAGTAAATCTTCAAACTCATTAATGATTTTTTCCTGCTCCAGCGCAGTCAAACGATGCAATCTTAATTCAAGAATTGCCTGCGCCTGTGCTGGAGACAATTTATATCCATTACTTCCAAGGCCATACTCTGATGGGAGGTCATCAGGACGGCAAGCATCGCTTCCGGCATTTTCAAGCATGGCTTTGACTAAGCCTGGCTGCCACTCTCGGGCCAGTAGGGCTTCCTTCGCATCCTGTGGAGTGGGAGACTTTTTGATTAACTCAATCATTTCGTCAATATTGGCTAAGGCAATCCCCAGTCCTTCTAATAAGTGGGCTCGGTTTCGTGCTTTTTTCAGTTCGTAAATGGTACGGCGGGTAACGACTTCGCGGCGATGTTTGATAAAGTATTCAAGAATTTGTTTTAAATTCAGTGTTCGCGGTTGACCATCAACCAGGGCAACCATGTTGATACCAAACACATTTTGCATTTGGGTATGGGCATAGAGATTGTTTAAAACGACCTCAGCCACCTCACCGCGCTTTAGCTCGATCACAACGCGCATACCCTGCTTGTCCGATTCGTCCCTCAGTCCGGAAATGCCCTCAATCTTTTTATCCCGGACCAACTCAGCGATTTTCTCAACCAGACGAGCCTTATTTACCTGATAAGGAAGTTCATTAATGATAATGGCCTGGCGTCCGGAATGACTGTCGGTTTCAATTTCAGTTCTTGCTCGGATAGAAATTCGACCCCGACCAGTACGGTATGCCTCCAGGATGCCCGCTTTACCATTGATAATAGCCGCAGTCGGGAAATCAGGACCTGGAACGTATCCCATGATATCTTCAAGCGTTAAATCGGGCTCCTCTACCAGTGCAATACAGGCGTTGACAACCTCGGTTAAATTATGTGGCGGGATATTGGTCGCCATACCTACTGCGATCCCTGATGAGCCGTTGATTAGCAGATTGGGAATGCGCGAAGGTAAAACGACGGGAGCGAACTCTGTTTCATCATAGTTTGGACTGAAATCAACTGTTTCTTTTTCCAAATCCGCCAATAAGGCATGCGCGACCTTGGACATACGCACTTCCGTATACCGCATGGCAGCGGCCATATCCCCATCGACTGATCCAAAGTTTCCCTGACCATCAATCAGCATATAACGCATTGAAAAAGGCTGTGCCATACGAACAATCGTATCATACACCGCAGTATCACCATGTGGATGGTATTTACCGATTACGTCACCGACCACACGAGCGGATTTTTTATAGGGCTTGTTCCAATCATTCCCTAACTCGCTCATAGCAAAGAGGACTCGGCGATGAACCGGTTTTAAGCCATCGCGAACATCCGGCAAGGCGCGGCCGACGATAACACTCATAGCGTAGTCGAGATAAGACTGTTTGAGCTCGTCTTCAATATTGACCGGGATGATTTCTTTTGCTGAATTGATCATACTAACTGGCGTCCTTCTGCATCACTCAAAATAAACCACGAATTATACCACAAGCAGCCTTTTAATTGAATAAAAATGCCTTTGCTCGCAAAGTTCGCCTCTGAGACTGTTTTTGGATTATGCTTGTATTATCAGGAGACAATTAAATTTTGGCTAAAACGCTGTGAATAATAATCAAACTGCTTCATACTAAATCATAACACATGCCTAAATGATAAATTGACTCAACCCTGGCATTTTTATATAGTTCAGCGCTTAACGCAGCGCTGGCTGTCAACTGTTTATGAGGAGACACGATGACCGACAAAACCGCACAACTTAGTATTGACGGCCTGGAGCCTATTGAATTACCGATATTAACGCCTACTATTGGCAATGATGTTATTGATATCAATAAATTAGGTGAAGCAGGATATTTCACTTACGATCCCGGTTTTGTCTCTACAGCGTCCTGTGAATCCAAGATTACTTACATCGATGGCGATCAGGGCATCCTGTTATATCGCGGCTATCCCATTGAGCAACTGGCTGAAAAGAAAGATTTTCTTGATGTCTGTTATTTGTTAATGAACGGCGAGCTGCCCAATACGAATGAAAAAACCAGCTTTGTCAGCCTGGTTAATAACCACACAATGGTCCATCAGCAAATGTATAATTTTCTGAATGGATTTCGTCGTGACGCGCATCCTATGGCGATTATGGTCGGTATTGTAGGTGCCCTTTCTGCTTTTTATCATGATTCAATGGATCTTAATAATCAGCATGATCGCTATATTTCTGCTATACGGCTTATAGCCAAAATGCCTACGCTGGCAGCAATGAGCTATAAATATTCTGTGGGCCAGCCCTACATGTATCCCCAGAATAAAATGTCCTATGCAGAAAACTTTCTACACATGATGTTTGGCGTGCCATCAGAAGATACAACGCCTGATCCGGTTATTGTTGACGCGATGGATAAAATCTTTATTCTGCACGCAGACCATGAACAAAACGCATCAACTTCTACAGTGCGTCTGGCCGGCTCAACCGGAGCCAATCCCTTCGCCTGTATCTCTGCCGGTATCGGCGCACTCTGGGGACCTGCTCATGGCGGAGCCAATGAAGCCTGTCTGAACATGCTGAAAGAAATTGGCGATGTAAAAAACATCAATCACTTTATCAAACGCGCTAAAGATAAGGACGATCCATTCCGTCTGATGGGCTTTGGTCATCGGGTTTACAAGAGTTATGATCCGCGCGCTAAAGTAATGAGAAAAACCTGTTATGATGTGCTGAATGCCGTTGGCGCTCATGACTTGCCAATATTTAAACTCGCTATGGAACTTGAGCGTATTGCGCTGGAAGATGATTATTTCATTGAGAAAAAACTTTATCCCAATGTTGATTTTTACTCAGGGATCACTTTGAGTGCAATAGGTATTCCAACCAACATGTATACAGTGATCTTTGCACTGGCCAGAACAGTCGGCTGGATGTCTCACTGGATGGAAATGGTGGCCAGCAAATCACGTATTGGCAGACCACGGCAATTATATACTGGTGAAAAACAAAGGAATGTACCCTAGTTTTTTGGTTGGGCTTCAAAGCCCAACCTGCTATTTCATCACAAGCGCGCTCGCCGCTTCAGGTTCCTTACTTTTCAAAGGTGCATAATCACGCATATTGATCTCAAACTCACGGTATTTAAACCAGCTTTTCTGTTTTTTCCAGGGAAGTCCGATCGTCTCATCAGCAGCCCTGCATAAAACATTGTAATCCACCGCAGTCAAAGCCTTTAATGGCTCAGCAGCTTTCTCAAACTTTATCAACCAGTCACTATTGATTGCTCCAGGATCTACCTCAGAAACAATAGCAGTTTTTTCAAAAGTAATGCTAATTCCCAGTTTTTCTTCAAAAAATTTCTGAATCTTCTCGCGGCAATTAGTATCACCCAACACAGACAAGTCGGCCTCATTATCTCCTCCTGTTGACGAGATAGCTGAGTACTTTCCGCTCGGCTTTAAAAGTATCGCGGCATAAATTAGATTGTGTAAGACATTGTAGCTGTAAGTACCCGGACCATAAGTATCAAAAATAACACCCACCTTCCCTTCGAGCGCTTGCAGGTATTCCCGAGCGCGTTCGTCTTCAGGACGCTTTACCGCATCCAATTGCGGCATGTCTTGCAATAATTGGAATTGTGCTGAATCACAAGGCAGCTTCATTTTAGCAATCTTAATCCCGGCCGATTCACAAGTGTGATGCCGTACTTCTTTCTCAGAAGCAGTAACACCAATTAGTTCTGCTCTTTTCTTTACCTTATTGAGTTCGATACGTAAATCAATTAAAAATTGTCCGTTACCCATTCCCATATCCATTACGATATCATCATCCTTAATATTGTTAACGATATCTAATAAGTTGGGCGTGTTTTTTAAGGTTGTTTCTGTGTTATACGCATGAAGTTTACGGATTTTTTCCAGGCCTCTTTTGTTAGGCCATGAGTTCTTCTCAAAGAACGCTTTGTTCTCATGCTTGGATTTCATTAAATTCTCCTGTTGCTCATTTATGACACAATGATATGACTAAATTTTGCACATAGGAATGTCGAAAAACGGACAGAAGGAGACAAATAAGATTAATCTCTATTTAATTTGTATTTATTTTATACATTTTGTATGTTATTATTCTCCCATCATAAAGGAGTACTAATGAATATTGATCATATTTTACAAAACCCTAGCCTTGCTCATCATAATATTCTTCGAGAGATTTGTAATCCTCTTGAACAATTGGGTGTCAATTTTTTTGGTTATACCGCCGTCAATGCGCAGGGGGAAGCATTTTGTCTGGGATCCAAACCAGAATATGCATCAGAATATCTGCGATTAAATCATGCTCAGAATGATGTCCACTACCATCATGCTAAAGAAAAAAATCAATTTGAATACTCTTTCTGGGATTATCTTGAAAAAGACAGTCACACCCAATCACTCTATCAAATGGCGGCATTATTTGATCAAAGTCACACATTGACAATAACCTCACATGATCCACAGATGACCCACTGCTATCATTTCAGCGCATCTCTTAGTCAAACGGGCATTAATCAGATATATCTCGAAAAAATGGATTCATTGCATGCCTTTATTGCTTACTTCAAAGATTGTCTGCAAATGATTCCGGAATTAACTTCAGTCTATCAATTGCCTGTTAATATTGATATCGATCATGCTTCAATGGGGAAAAAAGTCGTCAATATAAAAGCCAATCTTAGAACGATGGAGCTTGAGCAAGTAGCGCAAAACAGCTTTGAGTGGACCAATAGTAATCATTATTTGTTGACCTCCAAAGAGCGGGAATTATTACAATGGATTCGTTTAGGCAAATCAGCTGAGTTAATTGCGAAAATCAAGGGCGTTTCTCGAAAAACGGTTGAGCGGCATGTGGCTTCCATTAAAGATAAGTTTGAATGCTATACCATGTATCAATTAGGGGAAAAAATAGCCCAGTCGGGATTGGCGAGCTTTCTTTCATTATCTTGTCAGCAAAATAAAAATTGGCGGGTAGCTTCAGCAAGCATATGAATAATTTAAATATTTTGATTATCATGCCAAACTTTTGAGGGTTTTTAGTAGCATTTTTGAACGAATAATGATAAATTGCCGAAATTAATTCCAGTTAGAATATTGTTTGCTCAAAGCATGAAAAGACTAATTTATTCTCTTATTTTGTTGTGCGTCTGTTTATCATCAATCCTGATTTTCAAGTTCTGGTCAAAAGATCCTGAACCCCAAATTATACCGCCAGCAGTGACTCAGACTGAACCAGTTCTTCCATTACCCCCCCCACTTCAGCTTAAACCTGCTCTTTTTAGCCAGTTGCCAGGCTGGAAAGAAACAAAAATAAAAAAATCATTTATAGCCTTTCAGAAATCCTGCAAAACCTTTTTGAAACAGGATCCGCTTGCTGATGCCGGGAGCAGTCAAATTCCATTGAAAGTCAAGGATTGGCTGCCAGCCTGTAAAGCAGCAGAACATAAATCCCTGATTTCAGAAAAACAAGCGCGATCATTTTTCAAAAAATGGTTTAAGCCTTATGAATTTTATCAGGAAAAATCCGTTGAAGGGTTATTTACCGGGTATTATTTACCCTTGTTGCACGGCAGCCTGGCTAAAACAGATGAGTTTAATGTGCCTATCTATGGGCTTCCTGACAATATTGTGACAGTTAATCCGGCCGACTTTGGTTATAAAGGGATTAATCGTCGACTCGTTGGCCGTGTAGTGAAGGGCAAACTTCTCCCTTTTCATGTACGTAAGGAAATTAATGAGGGTGTACTGAAAGAGAACGCCCCGGTGTTGCTCTGGGTGGATAGCCATATTGATCGCCTCTACCTGGAAATTCAAGGTTCTGGAATAGTCAAACTGCCAAACGGCGAAACCGTCTTTCTGGGATATGCAGGAGAGAACGGCGCCTCTTATACCCCGGTGGGCCGTGTGTTGATAGAAAAAGGAGTTCTGACTAAAGAAAATGCTTCGATGCAAAGCATTCGTGCTTATTTGGAATCTCATCCAGATGAAATACTACCGATTACCAATCAAAATAAATCCTTTGTTTTTTTCAAGAAGCTGAAGGATAGCGCCGCTATGGGTGCCCAAGGAGTGCAACTCACGCCAGGTTACTCTCTTGCTGTCGATCGGAAATGGATTCCTCTTGGAACTCCGCTGTGGCTAGATACATCACGTCCCACTCCCAATGATTCAACACCGCAATCATTCCAGCGTCTTATGATTGCTCAGGATACAGGCGGTGCCATTCGTGGCCAGGTGCGTGGTGATGTGTTCTGGGGAGAGGGAGAGGAAGCAACTTACACCGCGGGCCTAATGAAAAACCCGGGGCATTATTGGTTATTTTTACCCCGACAGGCTGCGGGGAAATTGCCAAAGCAATTTGATTGATCTCGGGGTTGAAATCAACCCTCACCCTAGCCCTCACTGCCATTAAGGAATTTGGTCATTCTCGCGAAGGCGGGAATCCATTCCTTAATTGGCATTGTAGCGAGCCCAGAGATGGATCCCCGCCTTCGCGGGGAGAATAGTTTATATACAATTAGCTTAACTTGATGGCATCCCTAGCCCTCTCCCAACTTGGGAGAGGGGATTTTCTAAATAATCCTCTCGCCCCTCAGGGGAGAGAGTTAGAGAGAGGGGGTTCTTAAGTTCCCTCGAAATAACATAAAATCATTACTGCTTAAACAAACTCCTCACTACCCCACTCACCTCGCCTGCAACGGGCATATTTTCCTGATTAATAATTTCATTGAGACTCACAATTCGATAGCCATTTTTCTGATACATGTCAATAATATCTCCTAAAAAATGACTATTAATCAGGTTGGCATGGATAAGTAATATTTGCTTGCTGGTTCCCGGGTGAAGCTTATTGGAGCGTGCTTCCGCTTTCAGAGTCTGCCCCCAAATGTAATTCAAATATCTTTTTTTCAGCGCAGGCAAACTTTGCGGGCGCAGACGATAGGGTATTGCGAAAAGCTGATTATTAAATATGAAATCCTTGCTGTCGATAGTCACCGGAGCAATGGTATAGTTCTTCTCGGCCAGAAATTGATATACTTTTTCCCGTTTGTCTCCCTTGCTTTCGGCAAGATAAGGGTATCGAAAATACTTAGGGCTGGTCATAATCCGTGACAGAATCTCATCTGCCTTATTCACATCCTCAATGTATTTTTCAGGTGTCACACTGTTCAGGCTTCGATGGGAATAAGTGTGATTTCCTAATTGAAATCCCTGATTACGAAACTCCTCCAGAAGCTCCCATTGACCCTTTTCAATACTACCGGCAATAATAAAACCGGTTGCCGGCACCTTATGATCAACAAGGGCCTGTAAAATGGCCATAAACCGATCATGCTCCCGCTGCAATTTCTTTGGATCATTATTAGCGGAGCCCACAAAAGGCAAGTCATCAATCGTTATCGCAATTTCTTTCCCGGCAGCTAAAAGATTAGAGCTGAACAATAGAAACATAGCCGCAACAGTAGACTTAATGTTCATGGATATCCTTGATAAAACAAGCCAGTAATCCTCGATGCAAAACCTGTGCCTTAAACGAGAGTGTTCATCAAACTGTGTCATGCCATGTCTGATTTTGGAGATCTCTCACTGCGTTCGAGATGACGGCGTACCTGCGAGTATTAACACAGTTTAATGAACCCATTCCCCCTTAAACAGGCTCCAGTAAACCCCTATCCCATAGACTGTTTAGAAAAGAGATATCCGAGCTATTCCCGGAATAATCTGATAATTGGCTGTTCGAAATAATCCGCTGACTGGCAATCAGTTTAACCAACTCTGGTGAAACATCCTGAATATTCCAGCGCTCTCCATTAACAAATAATTCGAGATTAGGGTTTTCGTAATAAGCAAAGCGGCTGAAGGGGTTTCGAGCCAGCTCTCCCGATTTTTTTAAGTAATTGGACAGTTTTGCTTTTTTCTTTTGCTTTTCACAGGGCAAAAAAGCCTCCGCCTGCTCATCCAGGCCCGTAACAAACTCACCAAACCAGGAGCAGAACGCTTCATTATCATCAATCAGTTTCTTTAGCAGATTCCTGGCTTGATCTACAGCTTGCTGTGGGATTTCAGCGCTGTTTTTCAATGTTGACCAGTTGGGATCTTTATATAATTGCGAAAAAATGGAACTATCCCAGAAATGTTGGCTAAAACTATCCAATAACTCTCTGGCCTGATAACTTCGATAGCCAAATGAATAAGTCATACATTCTTCTGAAAGCGATATACCATTATGAGCGACATGTGGCGGAAGATATAACATATCTCCCTCTTCCAGAATATATTCCTCTTCCACTTCAAATTGACTCATTATTCGCAGTTCAAGATTGGGTAGATAATTATCGGGCTGACAGTTTTGAGTCGTTAATAACCATCTTCTTCGCCCCTGAGCCTGATGCAGAAACACGTCATAGTTATCGTAATGCGGGCCCACCCCGCCATGCTCTGTCGCATAGCTAATCATGACATCATCGACCCGCCACTGGGGTAAAAAATTAAATGCGTCAAGAAGTTTTGTGACCTCTGGAATAAATCGATCGACGGACTGCACCAATAAGGTCCAATGAGAAGCCGGTAGTTTTTTAAAATCACCTGCGGAAAATGGCCCTCTTTTTAAATGCCAGTGCGGCGTTTTCCCTGGTATCTGCCAGACCAGACGGCTTTCAATCTCCTCCTCCATCGCTAATCCGGCTAACTCGTCCCCGCTGAGAGGACTGTCAAATTGGCCAAAGGCCTGACGAAAAATGAATGGTTTTTTTTGCCAATAATTTTCCAGGAATTCATTTTTCTCTATCGCGTCAAAAATTTTCATATAAAGCTCGATCTGGTGTTTAGCTGAATACATCAGGCAAGAAATTACCTACGGGGCTATAATTTTAATGGCACCATGTGATTTAGGGAGTGAAAAATGAATCATTATATTGCAAGGATAAGGAAAATGCTGCCTGCCCTGTTAGTTTTATTAGTGACTTTTGGATCAATTCAATCTGTACAAGCCCAAACAACTCCCAATAACCCACAAACTACTCTGGCAGGACAACAACTCGCTTACTATTATGGAGGACACTGGTATCGATATCCCGGAAATTATTATGGCCCTGGCTACATCTACTATGGCCCCCGCTATTATAATCGAACCTATTATCCCAAACACTATTATCGAAATTATTGGTCAGGATGGCGCCCATATGGCCATTGCCGGCAGACTTGTCTGATTAATCAGTGGAATGGGCAAGTTATAAAATGCGTCAGACGTTGTTAGCCTGGAACCAGCCCTTCCTCTGACCTTCGCCTGCGTACTGCTTAACGTGGATAACACGGACAAATCCCGGTACGCAGGCGCTATAAATCAGGCAAAATAATCAACAATCCCCTTTGTCTGTCTCGTTACAACATCCCCCTCTTCTTCCTGATGTTGAAAAAGTGTCTCATCGGGTTGATGAGTATTCTGCGGGCGCGAGCGTCGATCTCCGGTTTCAATATTCACTTCGGACAGCTGTACGCCCTGACTCATTAGCATTTCTCTTAATCTCGGAATCGATTGCTCAATTAAGTCCTGAACCTGGAGACTATGAGTGCTGATATCTATTTTAGCCGAATCCTCTGATAAATGAATTTTAACTTCTACCGGTCCAAGCTCTACGGGATTTAGCTTGAGTATGGCCTGATTAATCTTATGCTGACCTAACCATGTGACGCGTGCATTGAAATCATCTTGCCAGCTGCTTTCATTCACTTCGGCGGAAATCTCAAACCTGTTCGCTGCACTCACTGATGTTTTGCTTTCTGAATGAGAAGGCGCAAAATCTGGTTTAATTACTCTCACAAGAGTTTCTTTTATATCAGCATTCAGGTTTTTTTGAGGATCAATCGATTGATCTTCACTGACTGGCTCAGTCTCGATTATTTGATCAGTTGATGCCTCACTCTCGACTACCTGCGCTGATTTTTCCTCTGAATCTATGGGTGTAAATTCAATATCAGCCGCCCCTTTTTGCGGTATCTGATTATTGTTCTCATTATTGTTCTCAATAGGGCTTAGGCTAGGTTTTTGCATTTGATTTATAAGCGATCTGTCGGAAACAGGTGATTGTAACAACAGGTTTTCATCAGGGACTTTTTCTCCGACTTTTAACTGCTGAAGAGTCAAAGATTCATTATGAATAGCATTTAGCCAGGTCAGCGCTGGATTAACAAGCAGTTCTTCATCATCATCCTCACTGTCAGTCTCCACAGAAGATACATTCTCAAGAGGCAATGCAAGCGCCTCTTTGGGGCTTGAATCGGAAGAAAGCTCTTGCTCGACCGGGAGGCTTACCTCATTTTCGACAGGTTTCGTCTCAGAAAGAGGGCGTTCAGATAGATAGTCAGTAATTAATTCTAAAAAGTAATTGCTGATACCAGAAGGCCCAGCTTCAATTTCCCCACTGGTCTCAAGAGGAGGGATCTCATCGGATACCATAAAAAAGGAGTCTGGGGGAATCTGATTAATCATGAATGACATCCTGATTGTCATAAACATCGGGTATTTACATATTAATAGCAAATATCTTTTATTTTTGAAAATAAGTTTTTTCTTCTGCCTGGGTACAAGCCTTATTGTTTTCGATGAAAAGCTTGAATTTTTAAGCTATGATTAGCGTTTTTGAACTCTGGAGTGGATTTATGATAGTTGGACAAGATAGTCTTTCAACTCGCAGTCAATTAGAGGTCGATGGTAAAACTTACCATTATTACAGCTTGAAAGAAGCTGAAAACAAGCACTTTAAGGGTATTAACCGTCTGCCCTACTCTCTAAAAGTATTATTTGAAAATCTGCTTCGTTTTGAGGATGGAACTACTGTTTCTGTCGAGGATATCAGAGCATTGGCCGATTGGTTGAATACTAAAACCTCACAGCATGAAATTGCTTATAGACCAGCGCGTGTTCTGATGCAGGACTTTACCGGTGTTCCCGCTGTAGTCGATTTGGCAGCCATGCGGGCTGCTCTCGAAAAAATGGGCGGAAGTGCCAGTAAAATCTCCCCGCTCTCCCCAGTCGATCTGGTCATTGACCATTCTGTGATGGTTGACAAATTTGCCTCGGCCGATGCCCTGACTATCAACACCGAGATTGAAATTCAGCGAAATAAAGAGCGTTATGAGTTTCTACGCTGGGGGCAGAAAGCATTCGCTAATTTCCAGGTGGTGCCTCCTGGTACCGGGATCTGCCATCAGGTCAATCTTGAGTATTTGGGAAAAACAGTTTGGACCAGCGAATACAATGGCCATCCCTATGCTTATCCGGACACTCTGGTAGGTACCGATTCTCATACCACCATGATTAACGGATTGGGGGTCCTTGGCTGGGGTGTGGGCGGTATTGAAGCGGAAGCAGCCATGTTAGGCCAGCCGGTTTCCATGCTTATTCCAGAGGTAATCGGCTTTAAATTAACAGGTCAGCTGCGCGAAGGTATCACTGCTACCGACCTGGTGCTTACAGTCACTCAAATGCTGCGTAAAAAAGGAGTGGTTGGCAAATTTGTTGAGTTCTATGGAACAGGCCTTGCTGCTTTACCATTAGCTGATCGGGCGACAATTTCCAATATGGCTCCTGAGTACGGCGCCACCTGCGGCTTTTTTCCCGTTGACAAGGAAACCTTGCGCTATCTTGAATTAACTGGCCGAGACGAACATCGTATTAAACTGGTTGAAGCCTATTGCAAGGCACAGGGCATGTGGTATGACCAAAATACCCCCGATCCTGAATTTACAGATACGCTAAGTCTTGACCTGTCAACTGTTGAGCCGTCCCTGGCCGGCCCAAAAAGACCGCAGGATAAGGTCAATCTGGCTACTCTTCCCGGTGAATTTGACAGCTTCCTTACTCAATCTGGAAAAGCAGACGAAAAACAGAAAGAATTCCCGGTCAAAGGCAATTCATTCAAATTACGCCACGGTGATGTGGTGATTGCAGCAATCACCAGTTGCACCAATACCTCCAATCCAAGTGTTTTAATGGCAGCGGGATTAGTTGCTAAAAAAGCAGTTGAAAAAGGCCTGGCTCGTAAACCATGGGTTAAATCTTCTCTGGCTCCAGGCTCCAAGGTGGTAACTGACTATCTGAAACATGCCGGATTACAGCCCTATCTTGATCAGTTAGGCTTCAATCTGGTGGGTTACGGCTGTACAACCTGTATCGGCAACTCAGGTCCTCTGCCAGATGCAATCGCTGAAAGCGTCAGTGAGAACGACTTGGTTGTCTGCTCTGTACTGTCAGGAAATCGTAACTTTGAAGGCCGTGTACATCCTCAGGTTCGAGCAAACTGGCTGGCCTCTCCTCCACTGGTAGTGGTTTATGCTTTAACCGGCACAACCAGCATTGATCTTAATACCGAGCCTGTCGGTAAAGACGCCTCCGGTCAGGAAATCTATCTCAAAGATATCTGGCCCAGCAATGAGGAAGTGGCTGCAGAGGTTAATAAGGTGACTGGCGCCATGTTTAGAAAAGAATATGCCGAAGTCTTCCAGGGTGATGCTCACTGGCAGGCTATTAAAACCAGTAGTGGAACCACTTATGAATGGGATTCAAACTCCACTTATATTCAGCATCCGCCATTCTTTGATAGCCTGCCCAAACAGCCTGCACCGATTAAGTCCATCGAAGGCGCCTATGTTCTGGCTTTGCTGGGCGATTCAATTACCACGGATCATATCTCGCCAGCAGGTTCTATCAAGGCAAATTCGCCGGCAGGTTTGTATCTGAAATCCAAAGGCGTCAGTGAAGCTGATTTTAATTCCTATGGTTCAAGAAGGGGTAATCATGAAGTCATGATGCGTGGTACTTTTGCCAACATCAGAATCCGTAATGAAATGACTCCGGAAGTAGAAGGCGGCGTTACCCGCTACATTCCATCGGGTGAAACAATGTCAATCTACGATGCTTCAATGAAATATCAGGCAAATGGTAACCCGCTGGTAGTGATTGCCGGAAAAGAATATGGCACAGGATCGTCAAGAGACTGGGCGGCTAAAGGAACCAATCTCTTGGGTGTAAAAGCGGTCATTACAGAAAGTTTTGAACGTATTCATCGCTCCAATCTGATTGGTATGGGTATTCTCCCTCTGCAGTTCGAGGAAGGAACAAACAGAAAATCACTCCATTTAACAGGCGATGAGCGCATCAGCATTGCGGTGGATGATTCATTGAAACCTGGCGCCCGCCTGACTCTGCAGATTGAGCGAAGCAATGGCAAAAAAGAAGAGGTAAAAGTGCTTTGCAGAATCGATACTGTCAATGAGCTGGAGTACTACCGTCATGGCGGTATTCTGCAATATGTGTTAAGAAATCTCGCTCAATAAGAGATATGGGAGTTCTGCATTACTATGTAGCCTGGTTGGCGCTTGCGACAACCAGGTTTTTCAATCCTGCTATCTAATCCCCAATTTCCTGGAAGATAATTTAGAAAAGTATAACTTTAAATAAAACCCGGTTGGCGCAATGCGCCAACCAGGCTACCTGGAAATCTAACACAAATGTTTTTTCTGTCTAAGATTTAACAGGCCTTCATTGATTTTGTTCATATTAACTGCTAAATTTCGCTGTTACTTGCGAAAAGGGCTTTAAATGCAATCACCCAAAAAAGTTTTATCCATTTTTTCTCTGGTTATGATTAATGTGATTGCTGTTGACAGCTTACGAACGCTTCCCATCAGCGCTACGCTGGGTTTTTCTCTCGTCTCCTATTACCTGCTTGCCGCCTTTGCTTTCTTTATCCCGATTGCCCTGGTCGCTGCTGAACTGGCTACTGCATATCCTAATACTGGCGGACTTTATGTTTGGGTGCGCGAGGCATTCGGTAAACGTGCCGGATTTATCACCATCTGGCTGCAATGGATTTATAATGTGGTCTGGTATCCCACAATCCTTGCATTTATTGCGGCTACATTTTCCTATTTGTTTTCCCCGGAGCTGGCCAATAATAAGATTTACCTGTTAAGCACAGTTATCGGCCTTTTCTGGCTATTCACTTTTTTAAATTGTTTTGGCATGCGGCTCTCCAGTATTGTGAGCATATTAGGCGCTATTTTTGGCACAATTATTCCTATGCTCGGCATTATAGGCCTGGGTATTGTATGGCTCGTCCAAGGCCGTCCGCTGGCAGATGGAATTCATAATTCCTGGCTGCCTGACTTAAGCTCGCTGAGTAATTTATCGCTTTTTGCAGTCGTTCTCTTTGGATTAATTGGTATGGAAATGTCTGCAGTTCATGCCGAGGAAGTCAAAAATCCCCAGCGAGACTATCCGAGAGCAATTTTGTATTCCACTATTCTGATCTTCGCCACCCTTGTTTTTGGCTCACTCGCCATTGTAATCGTAGTTCCAAGCGGCAGCTTAAGCGTCGTATCGGGGTTAATTGATGCCTATGCTGTTTTCTTTGATGCCTATCACTTATCCTGGATGACAAAGGTCATTGCGATTCTGGTTATTCTTGGTGGATTAAGCGGTGTTTCAGCCTGGATTATTGGTCCGACAAAAGGATTGCTGGTTTCCGCGGAAGATGGCTCCCTGCCCGCTTATTTTGCAAAAGTTAATCGATACAATGCACCTGTCAGAATACTTATTGCCCAGGGTATAATTTTTACTCTGCTTAGTAGTGTTTTCATTCTCTTTGACTCAATAAACGCAGCCTATTGGGTTCTCAGCGATTTATGCGCGCAAATGGCATTGCTGGTTTACATCTTCATGTTTGCAGCTGCTATTAAATTACGTTACAGCGATCCGCAAAGACCGCGCGCCTATACAGTTCCAGGCGGAAATATCATGATGTGGATAATCGCAGGAATTGGCACATTATGTTGTTTATTCGCCATGCTCATCGGTTTTATTCCTCCCAGTCAGATTCCTATAGGCAATGTAGCTGCCTATGAAAGTTTTTTAGTGGGCGGTTTAGTATTATTTGTATTGCTGCCCTGGCAGTTTGCAAAAAAACATTAATTCTGGAAGGTACTCCCCTGGTACGTCATCCAGAGCGTGCGAAGGATCTCAAAATGCTTGGAACGGAGCCAGATTCAGGAGATCCTTCACTGCGTTCAGAATGGCGTTGGGACGATTTGATTGAATTATCGCTGTTTTTTTCAGTATAAGCATTGTAACTCCCCAGGTACGTCATCCAGAGCGTAGCGAAGGATCTCAAACTGCTTGGAACGGCGCCAGATTCAGGAGATCCTTCACTGCGTTCAGAATGGCGTTGGGACGATTTGATTGAATTATCGCTGTTTTTTT
>NZ_CAAAJH010000008.1:0-160055 GCF_900640215.1 Legionella genomosp. 1 | reverse complement strand
TTTTCCGGTCGGTTTTGCTTCGTAAACAAATTTGATCATGAATTCGTATGCACTTCAATTCTTTTCTCGTCCTTATTGAGCAAACCTTAAAAACATAACTGCTCAATTAAATGACAGGATTCCTCAGCGCCTGCGCGGGGAGGACAGTTTAATATACAAAGGTTCCTGAAAATCGTTTCAGGGAGCTAAGCGTCGGCAAACCCACTGTCCTCCCTGCTGTCTGAAGTGTAGACGATCATGTAATCGGTTATCTCTCCCCTGCCAGAACTCAAACTCATCAGGAAGTACCAGATAACCACCCCAATTGCGAGGACGGATAACAGGCTCCTGACTATGCTTTGCCAGCAAATCATTAAACGCTTTTTCAAGCTGCATGCGTTCAGTGATTTCCGCGCTTTGTGGTGAAACCACGGCGCTTATCCGGCTGGCAAGAGGACGGCTGTTAAAATACTCATCAGACTGTTCGGGGGAATTTCTTTTAACCCGTCCGCGAATACGGACCTGGCGCACTAGCTGCGGCCAGAAAAAATTCAAGGCTGCATAAGGGGTTCGATTTAATTGCATCGCTTTCGCGCTGTCATAGTTGGTATAAAATAAAAAAGAATCCTGTTCCAGCCCTTTTAGCAGGACCACTCTTGAGTCAGGTAATCCGTTTTCATCCGTAGTGGACAGCACCATCGCAGTCGGATCACTGATTTCTATCTGTAAAACTTCTTCAAACCAGCGCTGGAAAAGCTCGAAAGGATCTGTCTCCACACGCTCATCTAAGGTCAAATTGCCGTATTCACGGCGAATTTCGGCCAACTTGTTAGGATTCATTTTCGTATTCACTCTAAAACCGTTTAGGAATTATAAACTAGTTTCTTTGAAATTCTATCGAGCCTTTATATTGACCTATATAAATAAAAAAGCATTTTAAGGTTTACTTAATGTTCAACATATATTATGTAGAATATAAATACTGCATAGAGATGAAGCCGTGCTCGATAAGCTAAAAGCCATTTTAGATATATTCTCTAATCCTGTCTTGGAATTTACTGACAAACAGCTAAAAACCCTCGAGTCTTTTAAAGAGAAGCAAGTGGCGGCGTTTCTTCGTGCCCAGCGAGAGCTCATCTGCAAGACGCTGGCAGAAGGCTATGACTTCCCTGCCGGTGATAATCCTAAAGTTTCCATTCGATTTAATGAGAGTTTAAACAGCCATTACTTATCGAACATGTACACAGTGGGCGTTCCTTTCCCTAAATCCTATTTACCGATTTTGCTTGAGCAGGATGCTGATATCAATCAAATGCTAATTGAACCTGGAAAAATTTATTTCTCTATCCAGGATGGCAAGATTGAGTATACTGTAATTGCCCCCCCGGCACAGAAAGTTAGCGCAAGACTAGATCCGCTGAACCTGGGAATCACTCTGAATGACCCTCTGACTATAGAAAATCTGCAAGCGAACTTACCGCTGATTATGCAAGCCACACACAAGGCAGGCCATACGGTTCTGAATTACAGCAGTGAACCGCGGGAAGTGGTACAGATAAAAGATTTGATTAATGCCCTATACCACGGAGAACAGGCATTCCTTGATTTGGAAAGTTTGAATATCAGAGGGGTATATCACCTTGATATCGTTGACGTAAATAAAAAACCGGTCACTGGCAAAATTTATTTGCGAAACCCGTTAGACAGCTTCTCTATTGCAGCATTTCCTCAGGAAGGCGATCTCAGCGCCAATACGCTTTATTTAAAAGAGGAAGGCGAAGAAAACAAAACCCTTCGTTATTCCTTTATTCATCCGATAACTAAACAGCTGTTTGAGGGCAATTTCAGCGCTGATGAATTGAAAACCATGCTGGGTGAAGAAGAAACTCCCCAATTTCTGAGTGCATTGCGAGCAGGAGACTTCTCCACGCTTGAGCTATTCAAGAAGAAACTGGGCAGCTATTTACTCAAAGCCGGTGAATTACCTCTGATTTACTATGTAATCAACACCCGTAATCAACGATTAATTGTCGATAAAATTCCTCTTGAAGAATTAAATAAAATTTTCAGCGAGGAAGAGATTAATCGCCTTTGTTTTGCTCTTGAAGAACATGAAATTGAAAACCTGCAACTGCTAAAAGATGGCATCGTTTCAATAGCCAAAGAAAGACAACAGATAGTTGAAGCACAGGAGCAACGCCAGTTAGATATTCAAAAACTGCTGAATAGTACAATTGATCATGCCTATACGGCCTGCTATCTGGCAACTCACCTTGACTCTGATTTGGTAGAAATGTTTTCCCGCGAATTCACAGTGGGAGAACAACTGCTTTCGGGTATCCAAAACTATGCCGACTCACCGGAAAGAGGGGTAAAGCTGCTTGAACAGGCTAGCCAATTTGCCCGAAATCATGCCTATACTGCCGGTTATGTTGCCGGAGTAGCAGTTGATCAGCTGCAACCCAAAGGCGGAAAAACCGACTACAACTTTTTGACCCATTTATCTGCCAAGTTGCCTGAATATCTGCAGGAATTTACCAAACAGATTAAATCGCATTCTCAGGAACTGATGCAAGCGCTTATCGAGAAAGGCGTTCCTCTGGATCCCAAGGCCATTGAAACCTTACAAGAGATGCAGAGCCTTGATAAAAAAGCAATCGAATCGTTACAGGCCAGTGCCCTGGCAATGCTTAATTCAATTACTCTGCTGCAGGATAATCGACTTTTTTTACCCTTGCAGGTGATTCATTATATTAAAATCCTGCGTAATGTCGTGACCTTGACATCCAGTATTCTTGCGCAATCAATGAATATGAACGAGGCCACTCAGCGAGCAGTCTGTGCCCAGTTATCCAAGCTCAAATATGATCTGCTCCCGCAGCTTTTTGCGCTTGCCGATAAAATAGAAGATCAGTTCCTGTTACAACCAGGCTCTTTATCTGATCCCATAAACACGCAAATCAAGGCACTTTACAGCGCTATTATTGAACACACTGGCAAGCTCGTTAAATTTTCAGAACAGGCGCCGGAACTATCTACTGTAGAAGACAGCAAGCTTCTCGAATTACGAATTCAGGGAACGAGAGCACGAATAGATCATAGCCGACAAAAACTGTATGCCGCTCAGGATGCGAAGGAAGCGTTTCTGAAATTTTACGGGATCATTCAGTCTCCTCAATATCGAGGCATACGCATAATGGACCTGCCTCTGCCCGTGAGAGAGCTTCTGACCAGCTATTTTATGCGTTTCAGGCATTCTGTCGAGCAATACGATGTCAATTTGGCTAACGCGATTGTCTATGGACTGAATGGGGGCGACACAAGCACATTTCAGACAATTAAAGAATATTACGATGGCTGGTGGAAAAAATATGAAGGCGTCGACTGGATTGCCAATCTGCTCAACCATGCAGGCAACATTGGCAGTTTAATTGAGCGAGAATTAAATACACAGAATTTCCACCTCCACTCCAATATCGCTCTGATCGAGTCCATTTATACTAAAGCTGATTTAAGACTCTACCCCTTTGACCCGAGCCGCCAGGTATTGACTTTCGATGAACAAAAAGCGCTGGATATCAGCAAGGAAGCAGCCCCTGCGTATGGGATAAAGACGGACGATAAATGGGGCACGGTCATATCAAAGCCAGAGAATCTGAATGCAAAACAGTGTCTTTCGCTGATGACATACTACGCGGGGATAGAAGACAGATTGCTGAGTGCGAATGCCGCCTATAAAAACTTTATGCTTTCACTGGCCCGCTATAGCACCCTGCCAGGCAATAATGAGGAAGAGAAGTCCGCTTTAGTAGAAGCCAAAACTGAACTGAGGAACTGGTACAACATTTTTCAGCCTTATTTCTGCGTCGCTTTCTCTGATCCAAGAATTCAATTTATAGACAAGGAAAACATTGACTGGCTGAACTCCGATGAGCTGACAATTCCCGACTCAGGTTTTGAGTTTTTGCAGCAACATGAATCGGATATGCATATCTGCTTTGCTGACGCAGCATCCGTTTGCAGAAAACGGGCGCAGTCATATGCCGGACTGACTCATGCAAAACGAAATAAAGAAGTAGTCGATGAAGCGCAATATTCTCTTGTTAAAACGATCCAGGCAAACAGTTTAACTGAGGCACTCAAACTGTATTTTGATAACCAGCGCCATGGTTACACCCATAATTTGACTATGCCTGAGCCAGTAAAGGCAATTCTTGAGCGACTGAAGCTTAAAACCCTGTCCGCACTTCCATTAGGCCCTCTGGTTAAGGGGCGATTTGAACAGCAGATTACCCTTTTATTTAATCTGGATGAGCAGCTGAAATCTTACCCGCTCAGCGCAGAGCAAAAAGCGGCATGCAATCAGTTATTGGCCAAAATCTGTAATCAGTACATACAGCTACTCGAAGCAAGTCTTGCCGCCGACTATCATAAAAACTATTTATCTGTTAAAGAAAAATTGCAGCAGCTGCAAGAAGAACTCATTCCTCAGTTATTGAGCTTGACTGATGAACTGGAGATCCATGCAAAAGCAGAACTGCAAACCTTCACAAAACCACTGCTTGATAATCTGAATGCCTTCCATAATGAAATCATGCCGGTTGTTAGCGGTCGATATCCCGCTCTGGACAATAACCCTCCATTGCATGTGGTTTCGGCTTCAGCAGTGAAAGCACGTCTTGCCCCTGTTTACCAGCGAATCGAGGCTTGTCATTATAACTCCAGCCTGATTGGTCAGGCACAGGATGCACTTGAAGAGTTTTATTTAATCCTTGAGGATGAAGAATTTAAAGACAAACGAATTATTGATTTGTCTGCCGAAACCAAGGAATTATTGAAAAAGCAGTTTGCTTATTTCCGCCCATTTCTCCTGGCGATAAATCCTAACCTGGAAGCCAGCATTGTCAATGGACTTAACTCACAAGGCCGCTCTGTTTTTTATGGCGTGATGAAGCACTGGGATTATCATGTGTATGGTAATCAGACCAATGATTGGGTTGTTCATGTATTAGCTAATAAAGAAAACCTTGCCAAGGCATTACAAGACGCGTCCAACAGGCAGACAGAGCATTACAATGCAGGTTTGAACCTCATTGAGAGCATTGAGAAACAAACAATAACTTTATTAAATCCTGCAGCAAAAGTTAACAATGATCTTATCCTCTTTAATGAATTGGAAGTATTGGGAATTCCAGAAGAAAAATACCAGGCTTACAAACCTAAAAAAGAGGCCTACTGTCGACAAATTACGACCCCTCGCAGGCTTAAGGCAACTCAGGCTCAGCAACTATATGCCTATTATTTAAGCGAACACACCCGTGTAGAACGGGCGGCTACGGCCTTTGAAAATTTTATCCAGCTTCTGGAAGCCTCTCCCGCCGCCTCACTGCTTGAGCTGTCTGAAGCAGATAAACAGGTCGCCAGACAATACTATAACCAATTCCAGCCCTATTTTATGGTGTTCATGGCAGAGGCCTTGCCAAGACAATTGTTTGAACGTCTGGACCAGGATATTGTAGATAATTTAAATGCGGGCTTATTGAATCACAACCCTAATCCAAACAGCATTAGTACAGACTTTTTCAAAGACTCAAGCGCCGCATTTCAGCAGACTTTACGAAAAACCGAGACCCTTTGCCTGCAGCAGCAACTGACTTACCGTAACCTCGGCTTTGATAAACTGGCAGACGCTTTAGCGGCAAACCTTGACTTAGGCGCTGGTCTTTCTGCTCCCGAGTTAACGCTTAAACCACTTGATCAACCGCTATCCAATGCTTTGGCCGCTATTCCAGCTGAGCCTTTAAATTATGGTCATGCCGGAAACCAGGCTATCTATTACGAAATGACTGATAAAGGTCTTGCATATTCGGTTGTTACCGCCACGGGCGAATCGATTAGCGATATTCTCAGCGAAAATGATTTACCTGATTTAAGCAGCCCGGTTTCTGAGCATATTCCTTTCCTGGACTTTGAAAACATCAAAACCCTGGCAGTAACCCCATCCACACTCAGCCAATTGGAACAGGCTTTTTCAATTCTTCAAAAAGCTAAACAGGAGTGGGACAGTTACCCGGTTCCCAGAGAACTTAAAGACGCGGCATCTAAACTGGCTTATAAGTTAACTCGCCAGTCCTTTTATACTCTTCGAGAGTTACTGCAAAATGAGGCCTCAAACCCTCAGTTTATTCGTCATAAGCTGTTGGTAATGAAAGAGGAGAATATTCCTCAGTTGCTGGGTATTGCCGATCAGATTGAGCTTAAAGCCCAATTGGTTCATGGCAAATTAGGCAATCGACTGGAGGAAAGTTTAGAATCCCTGTACCTGGGACTTGTTAAAGAAACTGAGAAGTTCTTCCCAGTGGTTGCTGACAGCCCTGAATTACTCGAGGGGTCCGCAGCTGCCTTTGATAAGCGAAGTCAAGGCCCGAGAGAACGTCAGCAAATAGCTCAGCAAAACTTAAACAAAATAGAGCGTGCACAAGCCGCATTTGAAGCCTTTTATCAGATTATTGAAGACGAGGAGTTGCAGGGTAAACGCTTAATTGACCTGCCCTCCCCGACCAAACTCATATTAAAACAGCATTTCGTATACTTCCGAAGCTATGTGCTCGAAGCCGCTCCCGAACTGGAAGACGCGATCGTTAATGGACTTAATGGTGAAGGTCGTGCGACCTTGTATGGTTTCAAAGCCCTTTATGACCGCTATGTTCACAATTATCAGAATATGGATTGGGTTGCCAATGTACGGAGTAACAAAGAGATCATTGCTAAAGGTATCGCCAGAGACAATGCCTCACAACAGCATATGATGGATCAAAATCGGTCCCTGGAGGAAGAGCTTGCCAGTAAAGCTGAAATCTTCCTGCATCCTGTCAGCATTGAACAGGATTTGGTTCTGTTTAATGAAGCGAAGGCGATTCATTTATCCCCTCAGGCAAGCAGCGAGGCAGATATCCAGGCGATGGATTATGGTAAACAGATTGGCAAACTGGAGAATTTATCCTTCGAGCAATCAGAGGCCCTGCACGCTTACTACTCACTCCGAAAAAACGATCTGCAGAAAGCCGAACTGTATTTTGAACAGTTCACCAATATCCTGCAAGGAGCAAAAACTGAGTTTGTCTGCGATATGTCCGCAGAAGAAAAACTTAATGCTCGCCGCTATTATTATCAATTCCGCCCTTACTTTCTAGCAGCCACGGCAGCAAAATCCAGCGTGGAAAATATGAAAAAACTGGATGCGGCCATTATTGAGAATCTGAATCCTGAATCGGAGCATGGGTTCAGTATAAAAGTAAGGACAAACGACTTTTCAAACAACGCGGCCTGGTTCAAAAAAGTGCTCGCCAGCCTGGATGAAATCTGCGATGGCAAAACGCGGCAATATCAGCAATTAAGCAATAACAAGCTTGAGGAAAGGCTGGACGACAAAATCAGTTATCCTGCGGGCGCTCCAATTGCTGAATTAAAGCTGAGAACAGACATTCAGACTGAAGTTCGTTCCGATTTTGCAGAAGCGTTAGCCAGTCCTTTCCTCCATGACGAGTTAAGAACCCTTTCTTCAAAAATCATGGCGGTTATCGCCAGCCGTGGTCATGCGCCCGCTAAAGTGCAGCCTAATCTGGTTTATGGCAACCGGTCAAGCTATGTGTTTAAACATGATTACTATGCGCAAAAAATTGGTGATTTCCGCGAATCTCTAATGAAGTTGACGCAATTTTTAAATATTTCTGTGAAAACAGAATTGCATCTTGGTACTCAGGAACGCAATAAGCTGCCCTTCCCGGAGCTGGAAGATCCACACAAAGTGCTGGCGCAAAGCCATCAGGTTCTTCATATCAAACAATTGTTTAATGCATTATATCATGTAGAACAAATTATTAAGCAATTACAAAAACTGGATAACAGCAGCACAAAGTTATTGTATGTTTTCTATCTTTTACAGGCTTATGGGCATGTCTCCGAGCTTTTAGAGTTGTGCAAGGCCTTAGCAGCAGATCCCCATCTTTCCATACTGGCCAATGAATTACTCGCCAAAGCCCAGGATATGAAACGCGTGGTGATGGAGCAAAGCGAACCTTATCTGTCAGATGCTAGTAACGTCGACCCAGAGGAAGTCCCCGGAGAAGTACGTTACAACGCGATTTGGTACACACTGCAGGCCTTTTTCATGGTCCCTGCGCAAATTAAGTCAGCACTGGAAGGTCAACCGAATCTTTCTGAGGCCCAGCTTTTAAGCATACAAACCAACACTAAGAAAGTTGTTATCCATATTGAGCGAATTATTGCCAACTCCGACTCTTATTTCAGGCTATTGCTGGAAACACCGGTTATGTACCGGCTCTTCCAGGAACTGCGCGTCAGGCTTGCCGAATTTACTCAGACCACCAATAACTTTACTATTGATCATCTTGAAGAAATCAATACGGTCATCTTCGCCAAAATTCTTCTGGAAACCGATAAATGGGAAGACAAACTCAACCTGGCTCCGGGCACGCTGACAGGCCCGATGAAAGTAATTCTCGATGAGCTTTACAAGGGAATGCTTGAGCCATTAGATCTGGTTTCAGAAAAACACATGCGTCTGGTACACAATTTTTCGCCCATTGTCCAACGTAAAGACGCGGCGTACCTAAGACTTGACGAAGCGGAAAACCAGATAGAGCCAATCAAAAGCAAAATGAAGCCGCTCACGACGTTAATGGGCGCTATGGATCATTATCTGAATCTGGTCAATCAATTGAACTTTATTCAATCTCAGAATAAAGACGCTAAGGATGAGACTGAAGAAAATCCGGCATTGGATAAAATTAACAAAGGAATTGAGAAAGCAAAAACCAGTGTCTTGCAGTCGTATGCAGAGGCTTACCCTTTATTGGAAGAACATCATAAGCAGTTGCCCTTACCTAAAGAAATCAGTGCTGAAAACAAACTGATTGATCAGTTAATTCATAACTCTGAACTTAAAACCGCAGTAAAACTCGCGAATATCAGGGAGCGAGTACGCAGCACCTACAGTTATTACCTTGGAAATCTCTCCACAGCCGAATTAGCAATCAAGTCTGCAGAAGAAAAAATAGCTTATCTTGAGCAGCTCCAAACCTCCCAGGTTCAGGAAAACAGCAATTTCAGACGACAATATACGGAAAATACCTTTGATAAGCGGGTGGAACTGATTATTAACAGGCAAGTGGGCCTGCATATGGTTGATCAGGAATATAAGGCGAAGCTGAAAGAGCATTTGATGTCGTTCAAAAATGATTTTGTTGAGCGGGCTCTGAATGAACAGGACATTAAAAGGAAAATCCGTAAAGAGCTGATGAATAAAGCCCGTCAGTTTCAAACCGAACATTTTGCTGAATACCAGCAACTGGACAAGGTGAAAGCGGCAATTAATGCATTTAAACTCTATTTCGATCATGCCAGTGACGCATTGCAAAAACAGAAATCTTTATATGAAAGTCAGAAAACGCTGACTGCCAAGCAGATTGAAATTAAAAAGCTGGAAACCATTGCCGATGACATCTCAATCCCCATCACCCAACGCCTGGAGAATTTAAAATCAGACGTGGAAAGTCCTGTCTTTAAAACCATCATCACAGCCAGACAACATTTGGATATGTTTAGCCTGGCTTGGGTGAAACGATGCTTTTTCGATCTGCTTGAAGCTCTGCACCTTTATAAACCGGCGCATCTTAGAAAGTATGATCAACTGCATTCCGCAGCCCATACCCCATTTTCCAAAATGGAAAATCCCAATGGTTATGGTCAGAATCCTCATGGCTTATTCAACAAAAAGCAGCATGCTCCTGTAGTTGATGATCCAGTAAACGCACCGCCACTCATCAACCCGCTAACATAACAGGCTGCCATTAGCTTTTTCAAAATGCATTCCAGAGACAGGCGCTTTGGAATGCACACCGCCGGATTAAGAATACAGTAAAGAAAGTAGCTCATTGAGAAAATAATGCTATGATAGTCAGTCTAAAACGGAATCAAAACCAGTCATGTCCTTATTGATTAAAGCTATCATTTTCTTTGGAGCCCTTATGACCAGCACTTCCACTCCGGCCTTAACCATTGTTCACATTGAAGAAGAGGCTTATCAGCCCGTGCTTGGCACTCGTGCCAAGGCGGTTAGTTTCCCCTTATCTGATGAGGATATTAATCTGATTGCTGCGATGAAATCGAAGCTTTACAGCCTTGGAGGGGTTGGTTTGGCGGCGCCGCAGGTCAATCATGCGCGACAGATTATTGCTCTGTATATTCCTGAAAGTGCTGCTCTATTGCGTGACAATGTCGTCACTTATCCCATGCATATTATGATTAATCCTGATTATCAGGCAGTGGGTGATGAGAAGACCGCTGATTTCGAAGCCTGTTATTCAGTGAACAGCAAGGCAGGCAAGGTTCCTCGTTTTAATAAAATTCGGGTCACTTATTATGATGAACAGGGCAGGCAACATGAGCAAATGGCTGAAGGCTTTTATGCCAGAGTGCTTCAGCATGAAATTGATCATTTAAATGGCATTTTAATTATTGATCGTCTGACGCCTGATTGCGTGCAGGGAACTTACGCCGAGATGATGCAGCTAAGACGGGCATCCTTATCGCCTGAAAAGCAGAAACTCTTTGATGAGTTGCTGGAGCAGAAAAAGCAGCCAAACAATTCTCAGGAAACAGATCCGGATTGAGCAATCCGAATCTGTATTCATTCAATCAATCAAAAGAAAAGGGCATCAGCTCTTTTTCCAATTCATCATCGCTGTTATCTTTCTTTTCGGAGCCATAATTTAACTGGTTCCCTGGGTTTTTAAGTGCGTCTGTCAAACTGATAAACTGATACCCATTATCACGGTACATCTTAATGATATCGGGCAAGGCATAACTGTTAAGCAAATTGGCATGAAGCAACAGAATCTGTTTAACCGGTTTACCCTCTGCCTGCTTTTCTGCTCTCAGGGTTTGTTTCCAGATATAGGCAAGATAGCGCGGTTTTAGTTTGTTCACATAACTTTCCCGCATTCGATAAGGCACTCTGTAAAGCTGCTCATTAAACTGAAAATCTTTGCTATCGATGGTGACCGGGGCAATGGTGTAATGATGTTCCTGAAGATAGGCTAATACCTTCGGCTTTGAGTTCTTATTTCCCATTGCCAGATAAGGATAGCGGAAATATTTGGGTTCGGTCATAATCGGCTCAAGCTTTTTATCCGCCTTATCAAGATCGGCAATATACTTGTCCGCGTTCATACTATTTAAGTTGTAATGAGAATAGGTGTGATTTCCCAACATAAAACCGGCATTGCGAAACTCTTCCAGAAACTCCCATTGCCCCTTGGCGATAGCACCCGCGATAATAAATCCGGTTGCAGGTACTTTATTATCCACCAGAGCCTGAACAATTCGATGGAATCGCTCGGTTGAGCGCTGCTGATTGCCCGGGGTATTCATACTCGAGCCGACCAGAGGCAAATCATCAATGGTGATTGCCACCTCTTTGGTTTCTGCAATACAGCTTGAAGAAATTAATAAACAACACAGAAAATTAAATAGTCTCATGATAATCCATTATCAACCGAGGAAGTTTTCAGTGTAGCAGATTTTCGAGTTGTTTCTATAGAGGAGGACTTTTTAAATTTTCTGATCAACAAGGGATGACAAATGCTCTTTCCTGCCACCCTGAATTATTACCGTCTTCATCCTGGATTTCTCCCCATGACGAATTGAAATCGCCGCGAGCGGGATATTCAGGGATTTGCCCAAAAATTTTATCAAGACTTCATTGGCCTTGCCCTCAACAGGGGGCGCGGCTAGTTTAATTTTCAGACTTCGGCCATGTAAACCGCAGACTTCAGTTTTTTTAGCGCCGGGTTGAATATAAAGAAAAAGAGTCAGCTTTCCCTCTTCCAATTGATACCAGGACTCATTCATTACACCACTCGGATCCCCTGCTTCCCAGCCACAATGACCTTGTCAGCCAGCTGTCTTGCGAAAAGCCCATTTTCAACTACCCCGGGTAATAATTTGATGGCTTGTTCCAGTGCCATCGCATCTTCAACCTCAAAGTTATAGACATCGAGAATAATATTTCCATTATCAGTCACAAAACCTTCCCGATACTCCGGGTCACCGCCTAACTTGACTAATTCTCGCGCAACCATACTTCGGGCCATGGGAATGACTTCTACCGCCACAGGAAATGCCCCTAGACGATTTACCAGTTTTGACTCATCCACAATACAGATAAATTGTCTGGATGCAGCTGCCAGGATTTTTTCTCGGGTTAAGGCTCCCCCTCCACCTTTAATCATCTGGTGAGCGGCCGTGACCTCATCAGCGCCATCAATGTAGATAGCCACCTCTCCGGCCACATTGAGATCGACTACAGGAATTCCCAATGCCCGAAGACGTTGTTGTGTGCCCAAAGAGCTGGCCACACAGGCATCAATACGATGTTTAATGACAGCAAGCTGCTCAATAAAAAAATTAACCGTTGAACCCGTTCCGACACCGACAATCATATCATCGTCGATGAAATCCAGGGCAGCTTTCGCAGCCTGTTGCTTTAATGATTCCATAAAAATCCTACCGCCATAAATTATTTTTAACCAGATTTAAAATTTCTGTGCCCTGACCATTAATAATGGCCTTCATCATATAGAGGCTAAATCCTTTAACCTGGGCAATATTGATTGCAGGCGGCATAACCAGCTCATTGCGATTCACCCGCACATCAACCAGTGCCGGCCCCTCATGTTTGAATGCAGCCCCCAAGGCATCACGCAAATCAGCAGGATCTTCGACTCGCAGGCTATGAATCCCAGCCCCTTCAACCATTTGTGCAAAATTGGGATTATGCAGTTCAGTGCCATACTCAAGCATTCCACCGACATGCATTTCCATTTCGACAAAGCCCAGAGTACCATTATTAAAAATCACCATTTTAACCGGTAATTGCTGCTGAACAAGAGTCAGAATGTCGCCCATCAGCATACTGAACCCGCCATCGCCACACAGGGCAACGACCTGACGCTCGGGATAACAGGCCTGCGCGCCAATAGCCTGTGCCAGGGCGTTTGCCATTGAGCCATGATTGAAAGAGCCCAGCAGACGTCGTTTGCCATTCATCATCAGATAACGGGCAGCCCATACCGTTGGAGTTCCTACATCACAGGTGAAGATCGCATCATCGCTGCTTTCTTCATTGATTAGTTTTGCCAGATACTGGGGATGAATCAGCTTCTTGCCAGGCTTGGCACTCGCGAGATCATCCAGCTCTCTGCGAGCATGACGATAATGCTCCACCGCTTTTTCAAGATGGCTGCTATCTGTTTTAGACTTGATTAATGGCAGCAATGCTTCCAGTGTGGCATTCACATCGCCCACCACGCCTAAATCAATGTCGGCTCGTTTTCCTAACTGGCTGCCTTCAATATCAATCTGAATAATTCTGGCATTTTCAGGATAGAACTGCCGGTATGGGAAGCTGGTTCCTAATAATAACAAGACATCGCAGGACTCCATTGCATAATAGCCTGAGGAAAATCCTATTAAACCGGTCATGCCGACGTCATAGGGATTATCATATTCAATGAAGGTTTTGCCGCGCAGCGTATGGACCACCGGGGATTTTAACTTGTCGCATAGAGCCATCAATGGCTGATGCGCGCCTGCTGCGCCAATGCCGCAAAAAATGGTGACTCGCTGGGCATCATTTAATTCTTTAGCCAATTGCTTAAGCAGCGCATTATCCGGTAAAACCACGGGTTTTGGTGCTGGAATCCAGGCTGGTGAGTGCCGGGTACGAATTTCCTGCATAGCGAAATCCCCGGAAATGACGATCACCGCAACCCCACGCTTTGCAATTGCTGTTTGCATGGCAATTTTCAAAATGCGCGGCATCTGCTCCAGAGAAGAGATGATCTCGCAATACACACTGCATTCCTTAAACAGGATCGCGGGATGTGTTTCCTGAAAATAATCCCCTCCAATTTCAGGTGAGGGAATATGCGCCGCGATTGCCAATACCGGCGCGTTACTGCGCTGACAGTCATACAGTCCATTGATAAGGTGAACGTTACCGGGGCCGCAGCTTCCCGCGCAAACGCTTAACTCGCCGGTTAACTGAGCCTCGGCACCCGCTGCGAAAGCAGCGACCTCTTCATGCCTTGTATGAACCCAGGAAATGGTTTTCCTTTTTTGCAAAGCATTGGTCAAACCATTGAGGGAATCGCCTACAATCCCATAAATACGCTTAACACCGGCTTCTTCCAGGGTATCGATAAACACATCAGCAACAGTCGTCATGCCATTTTCCTTGTTAACAGATTATTGACCTACCATCGGACTTGTATTCGGTACAGCTCCGCTTGGCACAGGTTTGGGAGTGGTTGCCGCATTACTGATATCAGCAGGGCTATCGTTTACTGAAGTGACGCTTTGTGCAGCATTTCCTGATTGTCCAGAGGATGAAGAAGAGCTGGAGGGGGAGGAGCTGCTATAGGAACTGGTGTTGGATGAGTTCGACTGGTGAGAGCTGGTATTTTTCTTTTCTGTGCTGGCAGAAGAAGAGCGTTTACCATGATAGTAAGGCTCATTGTGATCAGATCCTCCAAATAAGGAGTCCATTTGCTCACAGCCAGTTAATACCAAAGGGGCGGCCAATATAACCCAAGCGATTTTTCTTTTCATGGTTATTCTTCCTTGCGGTTAGTTAATTCCATACAAGTTGAAATTCTAGCTCTTGTATTTTAACTTGTAAAATCAATATGCTTGAATTTAGGTTGTGGCCCTGGAATTGGGCTAATCATTTTAGCAATTGTTCCTGATAAAATTACTTGTTAAAGTAGAGCACCCTCCTTCTTTAATCTTGAGTTATTCATGATTTATTCAAATATTCTGGAAACGATAGGCCATACTCCGGTTGTGCGGTTAAATAAACTGGGAAAAGAACTCGATTGTGAGCTGTATGCCAAATGTGAATTTTTCAACCCCGGGGGTTCCGTTAAGGACCGTATTGGCTATGAAATGGTAAAAAAAGCGGAGGAGGAAGGCCGTATTAAACCGGGCGATACGCTGATCGAACCCACCTCAGGCAATACTGGAATTGGCATTGCGCTGGCGGGTGCTGTGCTGGGTTATAAAGTCATTATTACCATGCCGGATAAAATGAGTCAGGAAAAACAAGTGGCTCTGGAGCGCTTGGGCGCCGTTATTTACAGAACCCCGACTGAAGCCGCCTGGAATGCACCTGAAAGCCATATTTCGCTGGCCACTCGGCTGCAGAAAGAGATACCCAATTCGCATATTCTTGACCAATACGCCAACCCCAATAACCCCAATGCCCATTACCATGGCACAGCAGAAGAAATCATTGAGGATTTCGGCAAAAGCCTGACAATGGTAGTGGCAGGCGTTGGCACCGGCGGTACGATTAGCGGAATTGCCAGACGTCTGAAAGAATATAATCCTGAAATCCAGGTAATCGGCGTTGACCCGATTGGCTCTATTCTGGGCGGGGGAGATGAAATTAAACCCTATGACGTGGAAGGCATTGGCTATGATTTCTTCCCCGATGTTCTTAATAACCAGCTCATCGACCGTTATGTCAAAATCAATGATGCAGACTCTTTTAATACAGCAAGACGTTTAATTCGCGAAGAAGGCTTATTGGTAGGAGGCTCCAGCGGAGGCGCCGCCTGGGCAGCACTGCAGGCAGCTAAATCCTTAAAAAATGGGGACAAATGCCTGGTCATCCTCCCTGATTCAATTCGCAACTACATGAGTAAATTTGTCAGTGACGATTGGATGCGGCAACAGGGATATTTATAGGCTTGCAGACTTTCAGACGCGCTATGAAGAAAATCCCCTCTCTCTGACTCTCACTGCCATTAAGTTAAGCTCAGTTGTATATAAACTGTCCTCCCCGCGAAGGCGGGGATCCATCTCTAAGTTTGCTATAATGCCAATTGAGGAATGGATTCCAGCCTTCGCGGTAAAGACAAAATTTCCTTAACTTAATGGCAGTATCTCTAACTCTCTCCCCTGAGGGGAGAGAGGATCTCTTAAAGATTAACGTATTCTCATTCCAGGGGAGGACTCTTGCTTTTTATTTTCTGAAGAGTACTTCTTAAGATTAGCAAACACCCTGTCTTCATTAAAAATTCCAAGGGATAATCCCTGGGCAATAGTATGGATGAAATCCAGAGCTGTATGGTCCTGGTAATCTCTCTGCGGTTTAATATTGGTTGCTTCATGCTTGTTGGCAAGCCCGATATTCTTGCGGAAAAACTTCTGAATGCCATGTTCAATACCCGCATAGGGAACACGCAAATGATAATTAAAGCTATGTTTCCATTCCTCGAGTAATGCTTCTCTAAGTCCGGTTTTATCAAAATCCTTTGCTTTATATTGCACTTCCAGATTTTTAACGCGGCGTAAGTAATCCTGCCGCATCAATTGTCTGCTATCTTTGATTTGGGCCTTCAGTTCTTCCATGCCGGGCTCACTGGCTCGGTTTACTTGAGGCAACTCTGGCGCCATCGCTGCATTATATTTTTCAAAGACTGCAATGTTGGCTACAAACGGGCGATAAAGCTTGTCCTCGATTTGCAGTTTAAGTTTCGCAGCAGGCGTCACGCCTTCCGGTGGTGAAGAATGATGAGTAGCATGAAATTCTTTACCTGGCTCCACTTCAAGTATCTTAATGGATAAACTTAAACGTTTTGCCAAGGCATCCCTTACCACATTATCATTGATTCGGGTGTCTGACTGCCTCATTTCTGCCACCGATGAAAGCTGATCAGAAAACGCATCCTGATAAGCAACCGGGTCAGAAACCAACTCATCGACAGTGATCTGGCGAAGGGTAAATCCCAAATCTCTCACAAACTGAGTGATGGGCTGTTGTGCCATTAGCTGTCTTAAACGTTTCACATAAGAATCAGCTCGTTCAAGCTGCTGAGGCTTCGGAAAAAGGGTTTTATGGTATTCAAGGATCTGCTGAATCAGTCCCTCATGCTTTGCTGGATTGTCCAAAGCTTTGCTGATAATCGCGGCCGCTGCAGAACGAAAAAAACAATCGTTCTCTTCACCAACATAAATATATCCTGCCTGCTGCTTGTCAGCGGATTGGATGACAGGCCGGACAAGTGGAGTGATACTTGGGGCTTGTCTAAAAAATGTCGATGTCGCTATGGCCATGACACCTCTCCTCTTACCTGTATGATTCCATTCTAATCAATATAGATTAAGGAAATATTAATTTGTATAGAAAATCCTGTTGTCTTTGCGAACAAAGTGAAGCAATCCAGATTGGCCCCTGAACAAAGTCAGGAGTTGGATTGCTTCGCTGCGCTCGCAAAGACAGTTTTTGTGCAACAACACCGGTTGATCGGCAGGAGCATGGCGGATCTGCGGGCTATCGGCTGCAGTTTTGTTGAATAAATTGAATCACCTTTTGATAAAACGCCTGCCCCCATAAATCATTATGTCCTCTGTTTGGAACCCGGACAAATTCTTTGGGTTCCTTAGCGGCCTCAAAGAGCTCAACCCCCTGAGTATAGGGTACGATGCCGTCCTGGTCTCCATGAAGAATCAGCAAAGGGCTTTTGATGTCCTGAATACGCGACAGGGAATCATATTTATCCCAGGGAGAAATCAATATCAACGGATAATGGTATCTGGCGATAGCGCTTAACGAAGTAAATGGGCTTTGCAGAATTACAGCACATGCGCCATGGTTTGCTGACAGATAGGTAGCGACCCCGGTGCCGAGCGATTCACCGTAAATCACCAGATGTTCATCGGTTACACCCTGCTGCCTTAAAAACGCTCTTGCCGCCTCAGCGTCCTGATAAAAACCCTCCTCTGAAGGAAAACCCGGATTACCCGAATACCCTCGGTACTCTAAAAGGAGGACCCCAAAGCCGTGATTGATCCATTGCCTTGCCATCGGCATGCGCATGCCAATATGGCCGCCATTACCATGCAGGAAAAGAACGGTAGCTTGTCCGGATTTAGCCGCTTTGTACCAGGATTGCAATGTCAGCCCATCGCTTGTCCGCAATAGTACTACCTGCATATCCTTCGCCTGGAAACTCGCAGGACTTGGCATCAGTTTTGCTGGAAAATAGATAAGTTTTCTTTGATAAAAAAAGATAAAAAGCGTTCCCAGCAGAATAAATAAAATGCTAAAGAGGGCAAAATTTTTTAACATGAAGAACCTTTTTACAATGAAAAATTGCAGCGGAACTCTAATATTAACAGGCGTGCCAGTTCTGACAACCAGGAGGGCCTATGGAACTAATGCGAGACCAGGAAATAGCTAAACTGAAAGAGCTGTTACGGCATACTGGTGAATTTATTGCTTATTTTGAACTGGCAGAGACTAAAATGATTGCCTGGCGGCAAGATATTGAAGAACAGGCGCAAAATCAGCATCAGAAAATAGAGCAGAAATTACAAAATCTGCACCAGGAGCTGGAATCCTTGCATGAAGTCCTCACCCAGGCCGGTCTGGCGCGTTTCAGGCTCAGTGCTGAGCAAACTCTAGTACAGGGAGAAAAACATCTTGCTATGCTGGAAAAAGCCAGTCAGCAGATGCTCGTGGAAATAGCCAGTCAGCTGCGGGAATTTAATAAAAGCTTTCACAAACAACTTAATTTAATTGAACAGCACACTCAGCAGGCTATCGCCAAAATTGATCAGCAATTGGCGGATTATGATGCACACTATTTCAAACGGATTGCCAATGAGAGCTGCGTCCAGGTTGAAAAAGTAGCGACTCGCGCCATTCAGAAAAGCACAGGCCTTCTACGCTCATTTCAATGGCGTTCAGTGAGCCTCGCCTTGATTGTCACCTTTATTACCAGCTTGTTTATTGCGCTTTACATCAGTAATGAATTGCCTTGGGAAATGCATCAGCATGCCCGAAACGAGCGTGAGGCGGGTAAAGTCTTGTTAAAAGCCTGGCCTAATCTGTCCCATCAGGAAAAGAACAAGATTCTGAATACTGCCTCGATGAATAAGAGCTGATATGTGGACTCTTCTTGGTATAGCAGCCATCCCTTTTTTGATGATTCATATTAAAAAATGGCGTAAAGGATGGCGGCTGAAGCAATGGCGCCATGACCTTAACCTTGATGCACATGAAAAGGTATTCAAACAACTGTATCAATCGGTCAGCGGATTTCATCTTTCCAAGGAGGCCCGTGCTCACAATGATTCCCCGGAATATGTGTACGGAGAAATTGAATTTCAATCATTTATTGCCTTGCTGTCTTTATGCAAGCCAGGGCCTGCTACCATTTTCTATGATTTAGGCAGCGGTACCGGAAAAACAGTGCTTGCCTGTGCGATGGTGTTTCCAGTTAAAAAAAGCGCGGGAATAGAGCTGTTTGAAAATCTCCATTACAGCGCCCTCCGGCAGCAGGAAAAACTAAAAGCAATGCCTGCCTATCAGGAAAACTATCATCATATTCATTTTGAAAATAATGATATCTTTTCTGCTGACTTTTCCGATGCAAACATAGTCTATATTAATGCCACCGCTTTTTTTGGCGAGCGCTGGCAGCACTTAAGTCATGTACTGGAAGGCATTGCCGCCGGCAGCCTGGTGCTCAGCACCAGCAAAGCACTGCAATCCTCTTTGTTTACTCTGATACGTACGGTCAGAGTGCAAATGAACTGGGGAGAAGTCGATGTTTTTATACAGCAGAGACAGTAATAAAAAGATCTGGCTATTTGCAGACTCATAAAATCTTGTTACAGTTAATTGATAAGATTGAATAATTTTTTTGCGAGTCTATACTGATTAATAGAGTAGTACTTTAAGCTCTTAGCTGAAGCCTTTTGGGCAAGAGCCTTCTGAAACGCGGCCAACCGAGGTAGGTATGATTAAATCGCAACTCATAGCAAACCTAGCTGCAAAAATGACTCACTTGCCCGAAAAGCAAGTCAGTGATGGTATCAATCGTATTCTGGAATTAATGAGTGAAGCACTTATTAGCGGTCAACGGATTGAAATTCGTGGCTTTGGGAGTTTTTCATTGCATTATCGTCCACCCAGAAATGCCCATAATCCGAAAACAGGCGAAAAAGTTATCACTGAGGCTAAATATAGTCCCCACTTTAAGCCGGGAAAAGAGTTACGTGAGCGGGTAGACAGCTCCAGGGAAACCATCCCGTTGCAGGATGAGGAAGACGACGAATAAGGATTAATGCAGCCGTAGCCTCGTTAAGCAAAGCACAACCAGGGAACGGCTATTGGGCATTAACCGCGTGTAAACCTGGACAGGCTTCGCTTACCAGGACTCAGGTTCGCGGCAAAGTAACCCCGGTTTGCCCCTGATACTTGCCGTGACGGTCGCGATAGGAAACAGAACAGACCTCATCAGACTCGAGGAATATCATTTGCGCCACCCCTTCATTGGCATAAATTTTAGCAGGCAGAGGGGTCGTGTTAGAAAACTCCAGAGTGACATGCCCTTCCCATTCCGGCTCAAGCGGTGTGACGTTCACGATAATGCCGCAGCGAGCATAAGTTGATTTACCAAGGCAAATCGTCAGCACATTGCGTGGAATACGGAAATACTCCACAGTCCTGGCTAAAGCAAAGGAATTGGGGGGGATAATACAAACATCCGATTTGACATCAACAAAACTGTTGGCGTCAAATGATTTGGGATCAACGATTGCTGAGTTAATGTTTGTAAAAATTTTAAACTCATCCGCACAACGCACGTCATAACCATAACTGGACACACCAAAGGAAATAATACGGCCGTTGCCGGTGTCTCGTACTTGTTCCGACTGGAACGGGGAAATCATCCCATGTTCCAGTGCCATTCTGGTGATCCACTGATCCGATTTAATTGACATAACTGCCTCGATTCTAAATTCTAAAACTACCTTCTACCATTCTCGCAGGATGGAAGCAAGCGGGATATCAAGCGGCGCCCGCAGCACAAACCAATTCCGGCAGCTCCTGCAGGAAGGTTTTAGTCGTGGCGTCACCTTTCTCAAAGAAACGGTGCTTATTGTAGAGGGCCTTTTCGGCTTCTTCTTCAATTTTGGCCTTCAGATTCAGCTTTGGAGAATCCTCTTCGCTTAGAGCTTTCTTTTGTTTCGCCAGTTGACGCAGCTCCTTCTGGAAGCTGTTCAAACCTTCAGTTTTTTCCTTAACAATTTTTGAATTAAAGGCGGAGCTGAAATGTTTTTTCTGGAAATTATCCACTTTATAGAGTGTATGCTCAATTTCCCAGTCCTCAGAGACAGCTTCAACCGGCTCTTTCAATTCGATAGAGGTTTCTGCTTTTCGCCCTGTTTGCTGATACCAGGCCTGTTTGAAACTTAAGACCTCGCGGGGATTCGTTGGATCATTCGGGTTATTAAACTGGCTTGCTCCCCAGGCGTAAAGCGCTGCCAGTAAAAATACAGGGGAAAGTACGAATTTCAATATCAGGGTAGGCGCATCGTCATTATCATGGCTATGCCCTCCTTTCGCACTCAGACGATCTTTTAAAGCATGTTTTAATTTGAAATCATCATGCTTATGCTCGTGGCTGCCGGGGAAGAAATAATGCCAGTCTTCACCCAATTCACTTATGGTTCCCAAACCTGCAGACACGGTTTCCGGAATCCCGGGCACACGATCCGAAGTGACTCCAATGCTAATCAAATGCCCCAAAAATAAAATCAGGCGCAGAGGGGCCAATAAAATGTTAATGGCCAGACGGAAGGGGTTGATGATCTGTAGCCAGTTTTCCTTCTGACGCAGTTCAGCCCAGCCTTGCTTGATATCGTTTACAAATTCTCTAAACCAGGATTTCTTACTTTTCAGGGCGCCTTCAATAATTTCAAAGGTATTGCTGGTATTTTCCAGATTAAAAAACACTGCAGAAAGGCCTGTGATAATGGGATTTATGATCCCCATTACGAATACGGGGATTTTACCCATCCAGGCAAACAAAGGACGCGAGTTCTTAACCACTGTCCACCAGGTACCAGCCGTACAAATCGTTAAAGCAATGGCCAGCCCCACCAGGAGTACGGAAGTCGCTGCCAGGAAAATACTTCGCCAATTGACTTCTTTGACTAAATTATCACGAATCTTGTAATACCATTGCCGCAAAGTATCATTATTGATCATGTCCGTAATGGCATTATAGGTTAGAAAGCCGTATGCAGCCCCGGCAATGATAGCCATTGGAAGAATGAAGGCCGGTAACACGGAAAACGGTATCGCCGCCAGTAAAGGAATAGCAGCAAATTCTCCAACCAGGAGGTAAGTGGTTCCCGCCCCCATGAAAAGACCAGCAAGAATACTGAATGCACCGGCAAGACGGTAATACAGACGACGTCTTGAAAATAATTCCTGCACGTCATCCTGACCTCTGGCCTTCAACCATTGGCGAAGCTCCTGCTGATAGGGAGTGAGGTCCTCTTCCTCATCATTCTTGGCAAAGAGTTGCTCAGCAAACCATTTTTCCATATCGCTGAGTTTTTTCTCAATCTTTTTCTTTTTGAGACGACCTGCTTCATCCAAAGGGTCCTCGCCAAAGGCATGAAGGCGCTGTAGCATTCTTTTATAATCTCTGAAAAATTCCGGCCCGCCTTCAAGCTCCGCTCCTTCTTTAGGAAAGTTATTAAGTAGAAATTCCCTGGCCAGATGGCGTTCCAGATAATCTCGCTTGAACCCGAGCTTGGCGAGAGCACCGGTGATATTCTGCATGTATATTTCGTATTCGTAAGCGACAGAGAGAAAAAAAGCGCCGAAAGCCAGAGGGAGAACAGGCCAGAGAACAAACATACCGCCAAAACTCAGGAAGCCGAGAATAAGGCTGGCTCCAACAGTTAACAGAAGGAGAAGCAGATAATAGGGTATTTTTTTTGATTTCATTTTTAGCCCGTGTTTACCATCCAAAAGAATTTGCAACTTTATAACAAATGAAAATGATTATCAATAAGGAAACGGGCAATTATGACACATATTGTTCTTAATAAGCGACTTTTACCGGTTAAAAATATAAGGCAAGCTGTTGATTAATCTAGCATGCGGGTGAGTTTGACCGCTTGGATGAATTCTTAGGAAAAATTTAGGATTACAATCTTGAAGTCATCATGTACTATCTGTAGACATCGTAAAGCATTTTCTCAAACAGCCTGTTGAGTGCCTTCCTTTCAGCGCTTGCCGCAGAGATGCTTTATGACGAATTAAGCCATTTATCAATTAAGGAGTAATGATGCGTTTGAATCAATGGATGACTTTTCTTTCCACTGGGTTAATGCTGATAACCAATCCTCTGGCAGCGCAGGGCCAGGCCCACATGGAACAAATACAGGTGCCGCAATGTCTTGCAGCCAAGATGCCTTCACAATTTGAAATCCTTGCGGAGAACAACGAGTTCAAAATTATTAATCTGCCCTCTGATAAGCTTCAAAGTATCAGCTTGCTGGCGGACCAGCTGCACTGCGGTCGATTTGTCAATGTGAGCGGACAGCTGGCAAACAAATCCGGCAACCAAAAAGCAGTGGCTGCTCATCAACTGCTGACAAAACCTGCCTTGAAGCAAAACACTCTCTTAAAGAGCGAGTTTAAAGTCAGGCATCGTTCAGCGGTTATTGAAGCGCTCGAGCAGGTGAAATCCGAGAATATCCTAAAAACTCTGAAACACCTCACTGATTATGAGAATCGTTCCGCGACCAAAAATACCGGAGTTCAAGCCGCTAAATGGCTGAAATCAGAGTTTCTGCAAATGGCAAAAGAGGCAGGACGTACTGATGTGGATGCCTATTTTGTCAAAACAGGCGTGTGGTATAAGCAACCCTCTCTGGTTACGGTAATAAATAAAGACAGCCGATCTCCCGGAATAGTGATTGGCGCGCATATGGACACTCTTGATGGCCGTATGCCTGGAGCCGGTGATGACGGCAGCGGATCGTCAAGCGTCATGGAAATTGCACGGGTGTTGCTGAACTCCCATCAGGAGTTTAACCGTCCAATCTATATCATCTGGTATGCTGCGGAGGAGCGCGGTCTGGTCGGTTCTCAGTATGTAGTCGAGCATTTTGAGCAGGAACATATTCCTGTCCTTGCCGCAGTTCAATTTGATATGACCGGTTTCCGTAATGATCGAAATGATCCTACCATGTGGGTTTTCCGCGATTACACCAATGATATGTTAACGGATTATCTGTCTGAGTTAATCAAGACTTATATTGGTGTTCCTGTGGCTGAATCAGAATGTGGTTATGGCTGTAGCGATCATGCTTCATGGACAGCAGCCGGGGTTCCTGCAGCATTCCCCTGCGAGACTGATTTTGAACACCATAATCAGAAAATTCACACCTCTGGCGATACAATGGATCGTCTGACTCCTGAACATATGGTTAACTTTGCCAAATTAGGCTTGGCTTTTGCCATCGAACTGGCAAGTGATTAAACTGAATTGGGGTAGTTAGACTTCTTCATTTCGCCGCATCCGTCGTGCCTTAATCAGGCGCGGCAGGTGCAGCGAGACTCCAGGCTCTAAAGAATTGCTGTGATGAATTATCTTCTGAGATAATTTCACTTTCCTCAGGATAATTTTCAAAAAACAGCTTGCTTCGTAAAGGTTTCTGAATCGAAGCATGTTCATCCGTTTTTTTGGATTCCTGCTGTTTCCTTACCGTCAAATGTCCCTTTCCCCCCTGCCTTTGTAACGGGGTTTTATAGACAAAGGGAAAATTCAGCGCGTCTTCACCCTCGATTTCAAAATCAAATTTTGTCAACATCTTGACCACTGAAAGCGCCTCGCCAAGAGCAAGTCGAAGTCCCGGGCAACGCCGTCGGCCTGTTTTAAAGGGTAGAAAGCTGCCGTCTTTCTCCTTCTGAGCAGGATGGATAGATTGTGGTGTATCAGCGAACAAGCAGGCATTGTAGTGATTTCCCTGAGAGTCTACAGGCAGCCAGCGCTCAGGAAAGATATCTTTGGCCGTCACTACTTTTTTTCCCAGCAAGGCTTCAGCTTCTTCAGACAAATAAATATCGGGAAAATTGCGGTTATCCTGATGGATTGCTTCAAGCGGCATTAACAAAAGAGCGCCGCGTGGAAGCATGATTGACTGACCATCCTGCTTAAGCTCGAAAGGCTCTTGCACCACTTCAGGGATTGCTGGAGCAGGAGGAAGTATGCGCAATGCCTCTAATATGACTGCCTCGGTATAAGATAGTTTTTCCTCGCCTCCCCAGGTGGAAAGTTTGGAGTGGTCAAAATTAGCGGTGGCTAATTCCTGGCGGACCATTTTTAAAATCCTTGGATCTTGCAGCATAATTCTAAGCGTTGTGATTAGCAGGGTCGCAGTTGCATCAAAACCCAGCAACGGGATAAACAGACTTTCATTAAGCGCATCAATGACCGCGGAGGATAACGCACAAGTATCCCCATGGCATTTTGCAAATTCGATTAAGTTTGAGCAATCACCCCCTGTTAAAGGGCGTTTCGGATCAATCCCTTGGCTTAGCAGGTCCTTCTCCAAAGCATTCTTATCCAGAACATGCGCTGTCATTAAACGATTAAGCCAGCTATCCGTTGCGCAGAGTTCTTGTTTCAGGTCCTCATGCTGCAGAAGTAAGCAGCCAAAATTAAAAATCTTTTCTCGCAGGCTCCATAATTGCATTTTCTCGGTATCGGATATGGGCTCAATATCAAACAAACAGCCCATCAGTTCCTGAGTTAAACTGGGATGATAGAGTTTTTCAAATACCTCAATACTTTTTTTACTAAAATAATTATAAAGCAGCACACGCCTGGACAGCGTATCCATAACCTGGCCGAGTGTTTTTTTATGGGGATTCACATCCGCACTTTGCAATTCAAAAAACTCTTCTATCAAAGTCTCCAGCTCATAGCGATTTTCCTTATTTTTCCGATGAAGCAAGTCCTCATTACGCCGCAAGATAGCTCCTCGCAGATTATCATGACCAGGTGTACCGTTTTTTGAAGACATTAGATTATGCGGACCTAGAATATAATCAAGGCGGTTAAACAAAGGGGTCTGGCCAAATTTGCCCTGTAAGGCTTTATTATTATAAATCTGGTGAATCAGAGCAGGTTTTGCGATGACATACACCCGAGAAAGATTGGGCAAAAGAAAAAGACTGATGCCTTTATGATTGGGCTGTAATGATTTTTTGCCTACATCAACCACGAATTGCATAAAGGTTTCCTGTATTTTTTCTTTACTTAATTCAGGCTTTTCAGTGGATTGTAATTTTTCACTAAACAGTGTGGCCGTTAATTTTAAGTAAGAGACAGGATGAGGGAAGGTTATGGCGGACTGAACTATTCTTCGATAAACATAAGCCACTGTAAGCAGCATTAAACCCAAATATAAAATGAATTGCATAATAGTTTCCTGTTTTATTTGCGTACAGATGAAACGACATACAACGATATCATCTGCAGGTTAAAGCCCTGCAAAAGACCAACATTTAAACATGAAATTCGATTAATGTACAGAAGAGCCTTTTTTTGATCGCTCAAAAGAGCCCACCCTCCTACTGACAATACCTATTTTTAAATAACGCATTGCCAGTTATTTTTTCGCAAAGGAACTGTTTTGAACTATCAATGAGGAGGTTTATTTCCTTTATTTACAGGCGGACAATGATATTCTGCGATAACTTCTCCCTGAGCATCCACAGTTTGCAAAAGAACTGGAAACTTCCAAAGGGTATACAGATGCTTCAATACTTCCTGGGTATTATCCCCCAAGGGCGAGCGGTTTTGCTGGACATAGCGCAATGTAAGGCTTCGGTTCCCTTCGACATCCACAGAGTAGACCTGAATATCAGGCTCCAGAAAACCGAGATTATACTGGCGGGATAAAGCCTCTCGGATTAACTGATAACCTTGCTCATCATGGATTGCTCCAACCATCAAATCGGGCTGGCGATCATCGTCCACGATATGGAACAGTTTGAGATCCCTGATTAACTGCGGTGAAAGGTATTGGGCAATGAAACTTTCATCCTTATAGTTACGCATGGCGGTATCGAGACTGCTTAGCCAATCGGTATTTGCGAGATATGGAAACCATTGCTTGTCTTCCGCGGTAGGATTCTCACAAATTCGTTTGATGTCCTGCATCATGTTATAACCCAGAGTATAGGGGTTAATACCGCTAAAATAAGGGCTGTTAAAGGAGGGCTGCATAATCACATTGGTATGGCTTTGCAAAATTTCCAGCATAAACTCATCAGTGACCAGGTTTTCATCATAAAGTGCATTAATCAGGGTGTAATGCCAAAAACAGGCCCAACCTTCATTCATTACCTTGGTTTGTCCCTGCGGATAAAAATACTGAGCTATTTTTCGTACAATCCGAACAATTTCCCGCTGCCAGGACTTTAAAAGGGGCGCATTTTTCTCAATAAAATAAAGAATATTTTCCTGTGGATCTTCTGGGAAGCGTTTCTTTTGACCATTACTGTCTACCCGCTTGCTTTGCGGGATGGTTCGCCATAATTCATTGACCTGTGATTGCAAGTATACTTCGCGATTCTGCTGACGAATTTTTTCTTCCTGTACCGAGAGGATAGCGGGATGCTTGTAACGGTCGACACCATAATTCATTAATGAATGGCAGGCATCAAGAATCGATTCGACTTCATCAATTCCATAACGCTCTTCGCATTCACTGATATAATTACGGGCGAATACCAGATAATCGATAATAGCGTCAGCGGAAGTCCACATTTTGAAAAGGTAATTGCTTTTAAAAAAGGAATTATGGCCATAGCAGGCATGGGCGATAACCAGCGCCTGCATCGCCATTGTATTTTCTTCCATCAGATAGGCAATACAGGGATTGGAGTTGATAACTAACTCATAGGCCAATCCCATCTGACCTCGCTTGTAACTTTTTTCAACCCCGACAAAATGTTTTCCAAACGACCAGTGGTGATAACCAATCGGCATACCCACCGAAGCGTAGGCATCCATCATTTGCTCGGCGGTAATGACCTCAATCTGGTTGGGATAAGTTTCCAGTTTGAAATCTTTGGCCAGCCGGCCTATTTCGCGATCATAGCTCTGGATTAAGTCGAAGGTCCACTCGGCCCCTTTTGACAGCGGCTCTTTTTTCATGCGGTCTTCCTTTTAAACAGTTCACGAAATACTGGATAAATATCAGCTACATTATCGATATTTTCCATAGCGAAATTAGGATATAGCTCATGCACTTTCTGATAAACCTCCCAGAGGCTCTGATGATGACGCGGCATAATTTCAATATAGGCGAAATATTGCAGTAGCGGCATAATTTTTTCCTGCAACAATTCCTGGCAGTATGGTGAATCGGCATTCCAGTTATCACCGTCAGAGGCCTGGGCCACATAAATATTCCAGGCAGAAACCGGATAGCGCGCCTCAATGATAGTACTGAGTAACTCCAGAGCACTGGAGACTACTGTGCCTCCTGTCTCTCGCGAGTAAAAGAACTCCTCTTCATTGACTTCCTTGGCCGATGTATGATGGCGTATAAACACCAGTTCAATTTTTTCATAATTCTTGGTCAGAAACAGATACAGTAGAATGAAGAATCGTTTGGCAATATCTTTTTTTGCTTCATCCATTGATCCGGAAACGTCCATTACACAAAACATAACCGCCTGCGTTGAAGGGGCCGGAACCTTTACCCGATTGTTATAGCGCAAATCAATGGTGTCGATAAATGGAACCGCTTTCAGTTTTTTCTTTAGAAATTCAATTTCATGCTGCAATTCTAATATCTGAAACTTTTCGGCATCCGGATTCGCCTGCAGGTGCTCCATCTCTTCTTCCGCCTGCCGCAGACGTTTTTTATAAGAGCCGCCCAGGGCCATACGCCGCCCGGTAGCTTGCCGCATTGAGCGGACAACATTGATATTGGTCGGAATACCGCTGCTGGTTACACCGGCTCGAATCGTTTTATAGGTTGTTAACTGCGCCAGTTCTTTTTTAATTAGATCAGGAAGCTCCAGATCTTCAAAATAGAGATCCAGGAACTCTTCACGAGATAACTGAAATACAAACTCATCTTCGCCTTCACCGCTGTTACTGGCCTGACTACCACTGCCGCCGCTGCCGCCGCCATCGGGTCTTCGAATTCGATCACCGGCAATAAACTGATCATTGCCAGGCAAGACTCGTTCAACTCGTCCGCCTCTGCCACGGTGAAATTGCGGCTCAGAAATATCTTTTGCCGGGATGCTTATCATTTCGCCCTGATCAATCTCGGTGATGCTGCGTTTTCCTACAGCATCAGAAACGGCGCGTTTTATTTGGTTTTTATAACGTCTCAGAAAGCGCTGGCGATTGACTGTGCTCTTTTTGCCGGCATTCTGTCGTCGATCAATTAATTGCGACATACGCTCATCCTATTCAAAATACCAGTTTCCAAGCATTAGCTACCTCAACATAGGAACTGCTCATTAAATCTTTTTATTCCCGCGTAAGCAAAAATCCTCTCTCCCTCTGGGAGAGAGTTAGAGAGAGGGATTAAAAACAACCCTTACCCTAGCCCTCACTGCCATTAGTTAAGCTCAGTTGTATATAAACTGTCCTCCCAGCGAAGGCGGGGATCCATCTCTGAGCTCGCTATAATGCCAATTGAGGAATGGATTCCCGCCTTCGCGGGAAAGACAAAATTTCCTTAACTTAATGGCAGTGACCCCAGCCCTCTCCCAACTTGGGAGAGGGGATTTTCTATTATTGCGACTTCCTCACTCTTAAATACCATTCGCATAGCAAGCGAACCTGTTTTCGGGTGTATCCTTTATCAACCATACGTGCAATAAACTCCTCATGCTTCTTCTTGTCATCTTCCGATGCCTTGGCGTTGAAGGAAATAACCGGCAGTAAATCTTCCGTATTGGTGAACATTTTCTTTTCGATTACTGTTTTCAGTTTCTCATAGCTGTTCCAGATTGGATTTTTTCCATGATTATTCGCTCTGGCTCTTAATACGAAATTAACGACTTCGTTACGGAAATCTTTGGGATTGGAAATACCTGCTGGCTTCTCAATTTTCTCCAGTTCCATATTTAAAGAACTGCGATCAAAGATTTCACCCGTATCAGGATCACGATAATCCTGATCCTGGATCCAGAAATCAGCATAGGTGATGTAACGATCGAAAATGTTTTGTCCGTATTCTGAATAGGATTCAAGATAAGCGGTTTGAATTTCCTTGCCAATAAACTCAACATATTTCGGGGTTAAATGCTCTTTGATAAAAGTCAGGTACTTCTCATGCTGCTCCTGGGGAAACTGCTCCTGCTCAATTTGTCTCTCCAGAATGTACAAGAGGTGAACCGGGTTGGCTGCCACTTCGCTGTGATCAAAATTAAATACTTTGGACAGGATCTTGAATGCAAACCGGGTTGAAATACCACTCATACCCTCATCAACTCCGGCAAAATCCCGATATTCCTGATAGGACTTGGCTTTCGGATCGGTATCTTTGAGACTTTCACCATTATACACGCGCATTTTGGAGTAGATACTGGAGTTTTGCGGCTCCTTCAGGCGAGTCAATACGGAAAATTGGGCCAGCATATCCAGGGTTCCTGGAGCGCAAGGCGCATCGGTTAAAGAGCTATGATCAAGCAGTTTCTGGTAAATGCGTTTTTCCTCCGAGACCCTTAAGCAATAAGGTACTTTGACAATGTTAATCCGGTCGATGAAGGCTTCATTATTTTTGTTGTTACGGAAGGTCTGCCACTCTGATTCATTGGAGTGAGCGAGAATTATGCCTTCAAAAGGAATCGCGGAAAGGCCTTCGGTCGCATTATAGTTACCTTCCTGAGTTGCAGTCAGCAAGGGGTGCAGCACTTTAATGGGTGCTTTGAACATTTCCACAAACTCAAGCAAGCCACGGTGGGCCCGGCACAAACCGCCAGAGAAGCTGTACGCATCCGGATCATCCTGTGAAAACTCTTCGAGTTTACGAATATCGACCTTACCGACCAGGGAAGAAATATCCTGATTATTTTCATCCCCAGGCTCGGTTTTGGCGATCGCAATCTGCTTTAGACGCGATGGCTTGACCTTAATAACTTTGAATTTGCTGATGTCGCCATTGAACTCATGGAGGCGTTTGACAGCCCAGGGAGACATCACATAGCGCAGATAACGTGAAGGAATGCCAAATTTCTCATAGAGCAGTTCCGCATCTTCCTGAGGATCAAATAAGGAAAGCGGTGACTCATACACTGGAGAACCTTTGATAGCGTATATCGGCACCTTCTGCATTAAATCTTTCAGTTTTTCAGCCAAGGAGGATTTCCCGCCCCCCACAGGACCCAACAGATAGAGTACCTGCTTGGTTTCTTCCAGGCCTTGAGCGGCATGCTTTAAAAATCCAACGATAAGCTCAATCGAGTCTTCCATGCCAAAAAATTCTTTGAACACAGGATACTGGTGAATAATTTTGTTAGAGAAGATGCGTGACAGTACCGGATCATGGCGGGTGTCAATTACTTCGGGTTCCCCGATAGCCATTAACAGACGCTCTGCCGGGTTCGCATAGGCAGAGGGATCCTGGCTGCATATCTCAAGATATTCGTCGAGTGTGAATTCCTCTTCTTTGTTATCCACATAGCGTTTGGTGTAACCAGCTAAAAAATCGTGCGTATTCATCACTTATCCCCTTTTACAGATCCCTACCGGGAAATCCGCGAGTCTTTCTCATTCTAATTTTGCATTTCGCTGGTAAAAGCGAGACACTATCTTCCTAAATTTAGTATAGGATCAAATAAGGCTTGCCGACTAGGTGCTTTCGATAAAAAATTCCCAAAGAATCAAGCGACTGACCTTACTGACTTGTTATTGAAATGAAAATTATTTCTTAAAGGGAGAAAAGTTTATGTCCAACACTACCATTTACCGTAAAAACTATCAGCCTCCCGTATTTTCTATCGAGAAAATCGATCTGGATTTTGATTTGTACGATGATCATGCAATGGTTGAAAATCACATGCGGCTGAAGCGTCGGGGGCTTGGAGCACTGCGTTTAGACGGCGATGAACTTGAGTTAGTCAGTATAAAACTCAATAATATTCCCTTGAATGAGGGGGCTTATTATCGCAAAGACAATGATCTTGTATTACCGGATTGTCCCGATGAGTTTGAACTTACGATAGTCACCCGCATTCGACCCCAGGATAACACTCAGTTATCCGGCCTTTATCGCTCCAATCATCTCTTTTGCACACAGTGTGAGGCAGAAGGTTTTCGCCGCATTACCTTTTTCCCGGACAGACCTGATGTGTTAACCGTCTTCACCACACGCATAAAAGCGGACAAGGAAAAATATCCGGTTTTATTATCCAATGGAAATCTCGTTGATTCTGGCGAATTACCTGGCGGGCGCCACTGGGCGGTATGGCAGGATCCTTTTAAGAAACCGTCATACCTCTTTGCACTGGTTGCAGGACGTCTGGTGCATATCCAGGATGAATTTATTACGCGCTCAGGTAATAAAGTGGACTGTCGCATTTATGTTGAACCTGGAAACGAAGACAAATGCCAGCACGCGATGAATTCATTGAAAAACGCCATGACCTGGGATGAAGAAGTCTATGGGCGGGAATATGATTTATCGATCTTCATGATTGTGGCCGTCAGTGATTTCAACATGGGGGCTATGGAAAATAAAGGATTAAATATTTTTAATTCCAAATACATTCTAGCCCGTCCGGAAACTGCGACTGATCAGGATTTTGCCGATGTGGAAGGGGTGGTTGGCCATGAGTATTTCCATAACTGGACTGGTAATCGCGTCACCTGCCGCGACTGGTTTCAATTGAGTTTAAAAGAAGGACTAACTGTTTTTCGCGATCAGGAATTTTCTCGCGATATGAACTCAAGAGACGTTAACCGCATCCTTGATGTGAAGATGCTGCGAACCACTCAGTTCCCGGAGGATGCCGGCAGTATGGCGCATCCGGTTCGTCCCGACTCCTATCAGGAAATCAATAATTTCTATACCGCAACTATTTACAATAAAGGGGCGGAAGTCATTCGTATGCAGCACACCATTCTTGGTAAAGAAGGTTTTCGCCGCGGTATGGACTTGTACTTCGAGCGCCATGACGGTCAGGCGGTAACAATTGATGATTTTGTCGCCGCAATGGAAGATGCCAATGGGGTGGATTTGACCCAATTCAAACTGTGGTACAGTCAGGCGGGAACACCCGAGATTGAAATCAAAAGCGTTTATAAGGATGGTGAGCTTAGCCTGCATATGAAACAGCACTGCCCGCCAACGCCTGAATGTGAGCAAAAGCAAGCCTTTCATATTCCCATTCGCATTGCCCTGTTTGATACCCATGGAAAAGAACTCGAGATAGAAAAGGATGTTTTGGAATTAAAAGAAGAGGAACAAACTTTCCGTATTCCCAATCTTCCAGAGAAACCTGTGGTCTCTTTATTGCGGGATTTCTCAGCACCGGTGAAATTAAAGCGAGAAATCAACCGTCGTGAACTGTTGTCATTACTTCGCTTTGAAACCGACGGTGTCGCCAAATGGGATGCGGCACAATGTCTTACTACAGATTGTATCGGCCAGTTTCTGAAACAGGACTCCTCGCAATGGCAAATACCCAATGATTTGATCAATGCCTGCCAGCATGTCCTGCACGATAAATCGCTTGACCGAGCGCTTAAAGCCGAGCTGCTTACCCCTCCAGGCTTCGAGGAAATTATCACCAATTTTCATGATGTTGACGTTGATTTGCTGGAGGCCGCACGCGATGCCTATCGCAGTCAGCTGGGTAAGGCCTTGTATGAATCACTGGTATCTGAATACTTAAGCCTATGGCAAAAAGAAAATCATACGATGAATGCAAGTTCTTACAGCCGCCGCAGGCTCCGTAATACTGTGCTCTGGTTTATGATGAAAGCAGAAGAAGAAACCAGCCTCACGCTTTGCCAGCAGCAATATGCCGGCGCCAGAACAATGAGCGATCAGATTTCAAGTTTCGCCTTATTGGTTAACTCGCATAATCATGAAGCGAAGCAGCAGGCTATTTCACGCTTTTATGAGCAATGGGCAAACAATGAGCTGGTTCTTGATAAATGGTTTGCTATCCAGGCCAGTTGTGAAGACAGAGATACCTTGCAGCATGTACGCAAATTACTGCAGCATCCAGCATTTTCTATCAAAAATCCAAACAAGGTAAGAGCATTAATCGGCAGCTTCTGCCAGGCGAATCCGAGGAATTTCCATGCGATGGATGGCCGCGGCTATGAGTTTCTTACTGAAATGCTGCTGCAAATGGATCAAATCAATCCGCAAATCGCAGCCCGACTGGCTACACCATTTACCCGCTGGCAGCAATATAATCTGCCGCGGCAATCGATGATGCAAAATCAGCTGCATGAGCTTGCCAGGCATAAATTGTCGAATGATTTGAAGGAGCTGGTGACTAAGAGTATGGCTTGAAGGGAGTTTAGTAAAAGTCCTCTCTCCCCCGGGGAGAGAGTTAGAGAGAGGGGTTTAAAATCAACCCTCACCCTAGCCCTCACGGCCATTAAGTTAAGGAAATTTTGTCTTTCCCGCGAAAGGCGGGAATCTATTACTCAGTCGCATTTTGGCTAGCTCAGAGATGGATCCCCGCCTTTCGCGGGGATGACAGTTTAATATACAATTGAGCTTACTTAATTGCACAGACCATTAAACCTATTCCTCATCCATTTGATCAGAAATACCCGGATTCTCCAGACTCAAAATACCCGTATTAAAATCATAGGCAAAAATCTCGGCGTAGCGTCCCCAGTCAATCATTGTTTTTAAGACGCGCTCGGCCTCTTTCTCACTCAGATAATCTTCCAGTTTGCTAAGAAAGCGTTCTTCAGAAACCCGATGTCCGAATTTTTCGTCAAGTATGCGCCGGATATAACGCGCCAGAGGTACTTTATCCAGAAGGCGGCGGGCAAATATCTTCTTCCTTTCCTGTAAATCCGCTTCCGAATATTGATTGCCAAGCTCAGTCAATTGGATATCACCATCCGATACCTTGGCAAAACCGAGGATTTCCAATGTTTCCAGCAAGGGGAACAAATCATCAATGTTCATCATGAGCTCATCGGCCAGCTCAGGAAGATCAATACGCTCTTCGTAGGTTTGCAGAGTGTCGATCAGACCTGAAAGCTCAGAGGGCTCCACATCAGGCAAACGATAACCCAGGCCAATCTGGCGTTCACGCTGCGCCCGCTTGGCTCGCTCTTTCGGTCCTGAAGTCATCAGACGATAGATTTTATCCACCAGCGCGCTAAACTCAGGCGTTTCCGGATCGCGAGGCTGCTGCAGTTCAACCTGTAATTCAGCACGAATATAACCCGGATCGCTGCCAAAAATAATGATGCGATCAGCAAGCATGGCCGCTTCTTCAATATTATGAGTGACCAGCAAAATCCCATTGGTATTGGTTTTCTTTTCCTGCCATAGCTCAAGCAAGTCAGACTTAAGATTTTCCGCGGTGAGCACGTCCAGAGCAGAAAACGGCTCATCCATCAGTAATACGTCGGGGTTGATCACCAGTGCACGTGCAAATCCCACCCGCTGCCGCATCCCCCCTGACAATTCTTTCGGGAAAGCCGATTCAAATCCGTCCAGACCAATAATGTCAATCGCTTCAATTGCGCGGCGGCGACGTTCCTCTCGGCCAACACCCTGCGCTTCCAATCCCAGTTCAACATTTTCGAGAACCGTTAACCAGGGCATCAAGGCGAAAGACTGAAATACCATCGCAATGCCTGCCACGGGTTTGGTCACGGGCTGGCCGCGGTAACTGACCTTGCCCGCACTGGGTGGAACCAGGCCGGCGATAATTCGCAACAGGGTTGATTTACCAGAACCTGATTTTCCCAGCAAGGCGACAATTTCACCTTCGTGCAATTCAAAATTGACATCCTCCAGAACCAGTAAGTCCTGATCTGAAGCTTTTTTAAACGATTTACGACAATTTTCCAGACTAATTATAGTTTTCGACATTAAACAGTCTCAGTTAAAATTAAAACGATTCTCTGCAAGCCGATACAGAGGACGCCATATCAAATGATTAAAGGCCAGCACATAAAGGCACATCATCGAAGTTCCCAAGGCAATTCGAGGAAAATCGCCGGCAATAGTACTGGCGTGAATATATTCACCCAGACCCGTCGCCTTTAGAGTAGTACTGCCCCAGCTGACCCATTCGGCCACAATACTGGCATTCCATGCGCCGCCGGCTGCGGTAATCGCACCGGTGATATAGAAAGGGAAAATACCTGGCAAGGCCAGACGCTTCCACCAAATCCAGCCTTTTAAACCGAAATTATCGGCGGCCAGGTATAAATCCCGAGGTATGGTTGACGCACCTGCAATCACATTAAACAGAATATACCACTGGGTACCCAGAATCATGAGCGGAGTCACCCAGACTTCAACGTTCAGCTGAAAGCGGACAATGGCTATCACAAATAAGGGATAAAACAAATTGGCGGGGAAAGCCGCTGCAAACTGAATAATCGGCTGAATTTTCTGTGCAATACGCGGCCTCAGACCGACCCAGACGCCGACTGGAATCCAGATCACAGAACTTAGCAGAATAAGAATGATCACCCGCGCGCCGGTGGCCGCCCCTAAAAGAAAGGCATGCGTAATATCATGCAACCGCAGTTTGGTCAGGATAAATTCAAGCAGCATCCAGCTGCAGGCAAAAATAATCAGCAGCACAGACCCATTCCATAACCAGTCCAGTTTTTTTTGCCGCCGCGAATCAATTTCTCTAACCACTGAAGGTCCGCGATTCGTTAGCCTGCGCGCATTGACAAAACGCTCCTTTAAAGCAGAAAGCGGCTTGGCCATGCGTTTGATAAGCTGGCTGCTGCGAATCAAATCAATCAGCCAGGATTGATATTCCTCTTCATCCGGCGATTGTTCGACTTTAAATTTTTCCGACCAGGCAATTAATGGTCTGAATAAAATCTGATCGTAAAGAAAGATCACAATCACCATTGTTAATATCGCATAGCCTACGGCGGCTAAATTCTGCTGTTCGATGGCGAGAGCAATATAGGACCCGACCCCGGGTAAAAGGATATCCTGGTGCGCCACTGAAATAGCTTCCGATAGCACCACAAAAAACCAGCTGGCCGACATCGATATCATCATATTCCAGAGCAGACCGGACATGGAAAAGGGCACTTCGACTTTCCAGAATCTTTGCCAGGACGACAATTGAAACATGGCCGCCGCTTCCTTCAAGTCATGCGGCACTGTTTTCAATGATTGATAAAATCCAAAGGTGATATTCCAGACCTGAGCGGTAAAAATTACAAAAATCGACGCACATTCAGGTCCCAGTAAACTATTGGGAAATAAGTGGATAAATCCGGTTACCGTAATGGAAAGAAAGCTCAAGACCGGGACTGATTGCAAAATATCAATCGCCGGCACAATCACCTGCTCCGCTCTTCTGTTTTTTGCAGCGGCGGCACCTACCACAAAAGTAAACAGGATGGATAAGGCAAGTGCGATAAACATACGCAATACGGTACGCAGCGCATAAAAAGGCAAATGAGAAGGGGCCAGGGAGATCGGTAAGGGATCACCCAATTGATAGGGAACCGCCATTTGCTGGCCTGCCCAGCCCAGGAAAAATAACAGCGAAAAGGTCAGGATTAATAACAATAAATCCCAGCGATTAACAAAGCGACCAACATTTTCGCGGTTGGCAAAGTAGAATCGGTTATTGCGCACCAAGCCACCCCTCTCATCAGTTTTTATTACTTATACGGATCTCGTTCATGGTCTTAGCGAACTCCACTTCAACCTATGTTCCGCACAGGCAAATCCATTTGATGGTTCAAGCCATCATAAGAATGACGAGTCAGGATTTTTTTATCCTGTCCGCATTGAAAATGCAATTTTGTACAAGCTTGAATTTTTCAAACTATACGTGTTCAAATCTGAATAAAGATTTAATTTATTGAATGAATCAGGTTAAATTCAACGCCAGGCTCTATGCACTAAAGCCGCAAATGAGCGTAAGGGCCTAGAGTATCATAAATACACATCATTCGATACCGGAAAAAAATCTGAATTTTAAAAAAAGAAATGAACTTTTTCAAATTTGTTACGTCTAACCAAATAAGCAATGTAATTGCTTCGCTTCATCTTCCCTCTTGGATGAGGCGTGCATCCTGGTAACTCCTGATACAGGCAGTTACGTGATGCTATTTAGCCCGGCCTAAGGCCGGGTTTTTTTATGCCATTTAAGGGGGTAACGGAAAATACTTGATGCCAGCAGGCATTGGGTTAAACTATTGCTTTCCCGGTTATAAGCAGCCAAGCGGTACTAATTTAAGGGATTACCATGAGAGCTAAAGTCTGTTTCCTTTCAGTTTCATTATTCTGTTCTGCCTCCTGTCTTGCAGCAGATGAAGACTTCACAGAGCAGGCGGTCTGGGCGAATGAAGCAATTATTGCAACCTATACTTTCAATTATCAGAATTTTATCGATCGTCAAAAACAGATTGCCAAATATTTCAGTTCCAATGGATGGATAGCCTACAGCACAGCGCTTAATGAATCGAAGCTGCCTGATGCGGTAAAAACCAATGCCTATTATGTTAGCGGAGTGGCAACACTTCCCCCGACCGTCAGTGCCTCAGGAAATGGTCACTGGCAGGCCACCATGCCGGTCCTGGTACTTTATAAAAACCCACAATACCAGCAGAAACAGAATTTAAGCGTCACCATAACCTTTGAACAGGCCCCATCAGGGCAAGGAGTAAGAGGACTTGCGATCACCAGTCTGACGTCTAAAACCATCGAACCGCCCTGTGAGTGCCAAAGTAAAGCTGAACATCATGAGGCGGGAAAATCCTGATAAGTAGCACTTAGACCTCTTTGTCATTTCCGCGCGGCATAGTTGCATGGAAGACGATGGGTGCACTAAAACACTGTCTTTGCGAGCGTCAGCGAAGCAATCCACTTCCTAACTTTGTTCAGGATTCGATCTAGATTGCTTCGCTGACGCTCGCAAAGACAACAGATTGCTTGTGTGGTTCTATTTATGCACAAGGCCTGCTGGGAATGACACAGTAGGCAGATAAGTGAATGATATGATTCAGGACGAAAGTGTCGCTTTCTTCTCAGCTGGTTTGGGAGGATTACCCGATTACAGAACATTGCCAACTAGAATGCTTGAGACATGGATGACCAGGAATACACCCAGCAAAATGAGAATAATCGTCAGCTTTAAAGGCACCCGAGTATCCAAAGCAGCTTCCTGGGGGTTCACCGGATTATAAAAAACCGTAATTTCCTCTCCTTTTTCATAAGCCAATGCCGCCTGATAGGCAATACGGCGCGCATAAGCTGATTTTGGAGAGCGAAATCGCTGCTCTATAAACAGACTGTTATTTGTATAACTCACCCCATCAACGACATAGCTGTATTGAATATCTGCCCAGAGAAAATGATCTTTTCTAATCCAGTTCAGCCTGGTAATCTGACCTTTTGTAAAGGGCCAGGCCTGCGACGTTTTAAATTTAGAGCGGTACCGCCAGAAATAACCCAGCATAAATAACAGGACGAGCATCCAGATAACCGCAATAGTACTCTGCCAGGTCACTGTATAAACTCCTCATTAGCAGGCTTGCTCACATTACTAACCTTTGGGGTGAATGCGGGTTAGCAGATAAACACCGGCCACTGTGATGGCCAGGAGTACGAGGGTTATTTCTATTTGTAATGGAGCAATAGCAATAGCAGTAATAAAGCTCCATAAACTTCCGCCAGCGATAGCCGAGACTAGCGTAGTGCCCGGGTGAACCACTTTTCTGGCAAAACTTGCTTTATCTGCAAAAACCATCATGATTTTCAATAGCAGGGAAACACCGGTCACACAAAGCAATAAGCAGAAAAAGCGCAAAAACCAAACAACTCCAGGGCTTCTTTCCCGTGCCTTTTCAAACATTCGCTCTTTTGATACATCACCAGGAGCAACCAGCAGAATTGAATCACCGGTGGCAGTCTGGTAAGCCTGCAAGGTATTTCCATTCTGTTGGGCAATCACGCTTATTTTCTGTGGAAAAACTGCGGTCACCTGTATCCGCATATCCCCTACCTGCGGAGCTTCAGGATTCGCTCCGAGATAGATCTCATTATTAATCAGATGAGCAGGCTTATTGACTTTTTGCTGCAGTGACAGCAGATCCACTTTGGATAAATCAACATTGGATACATCGGGGATGGCGTCAATAACAGTGCTCGGCAGCACAAAATCTCCCAAGGCCGCATCTTCAGCATATTGATACAGGGACTCGATTGGCAAGGTAGTCGGGTTAGGGTGTGAATTCGCCTCCTGAAAACTGCTGCTAAGAATTAATTTTTCAGCCCAGCCGGTAAAATATCGGTAACGGGGTTGTTCATGATCTGTATCGATCCCTTCCTGCCATTGATAAATCAGCACCTGACGTTTTAAAGCCAGACCATCGACTGTAATATTCAATTGCAAATCGCTAAGTGATCGATTGGTTGTCGCATCGCCCTGAACATAGACGACATTTTGATTGTTATCATTGTTCACCGGACGATCAGGGATTGAAGTAACCAGCGATTGCGTCTGGTCGAGCGAGTAGTCGTAACGATAACCTGTTCTTTCGTTCCAGAAAATCAGGTAGCTGGCCAATCCAATACACAGCAATCCGCAAATGAGCCCTACCAACGTGTCTTTCAGCCGGCTTCCCCAGGATTGAGGGGGCAAATCCTGAACCATTCTTAAAGCTCCTTTTTATTTCTTCCTATAATGTTGGCATGTGATTGAAACCACAGCAAGTATCGATGCTATATTCTTTATAAGACAGCCTCTTATGTACAAACAAGCAGCAGATAGAAGAGTTAATTAGACTTGTCCTCATGACTTAACCGAGTATAATCAGACCCACACCTGCGAATTAAAGGATTAGAAATGGTAGCTAAAACACCCCTGCACTCCTTGCATCTGGAACTGGGTGCAAAAATGGTTAACTTTCATGACTGGGATATGCCTTTGCATTATGGTTCACAGTTGGAAGAACACCACATCGTGCGTAAGGCCGCGGGGATTTTTGATGTTTCGCATATGACGGTAGTCGACATCCTGGGAGCAGGAGGTCGTCAGTTCCTGCGCAAATTGCTGACCAATGATGTGGATCAGTTAGCTCACACCGGCCGGGCCTTATATAGCTGTATGTGCAATGAGCATGGCGGTATCATCGATGATTTGATTGTTTACCAGCGCGCTTCAGATAATTACCGCATCGTTCTCAATTCCGCTACCCGCGACAGGGATCTGGCCTGGATACGCGAAAAAAGTGCAGGCTTTTCCATTGGGCTGCAGGAAAGAACCGAGTTATCCATGCTGGCAGTGCAGGGTCCACAAGCCCTGGCCAAAACCCTGTCGGTTCTCACACCAGCACAGGCAGATGCTGTTTCCACACTCACCTGTTTTGAATGTGTCGATGTCAATGAATACTTTTTTGCCCGCACCGGCTATACCGGTGAAGAAGGTCTGGAGATCATTCTTCCTCCTGAAAACGCCAGAGCGTTATGGACATCATTAATACAGGCAGGGGTTAAACCTTGCGGCCTTGCAGCCCGGGATACTTTAAGACTGGAAGCAGGCATGTTGCTTTATGGGCAGGATATGGATGAAACCACCACACCTCTTGAATCGGGACTCGGCTGGACCGTTAAATGGCAACCCGAGGATCGCGATTTTATTGGCATGGGGGCCTTAATATCTCAAAAACAACATGGTGTTAAACGCAAACTGGTCGGCTTGATTCTCGAAGACAAAGGCATCATGCGTACCGGACAACGGGTTGCTGTACAAGGTGAGAATGACGGTATCATCACCAGCGGAACCTATTCCCCCACACTTGAAAAGTCAGTCGCTCTGGCCAGAGTACCTGCAGGTACTGGGGACGAGGTGCAGGTAGAGATCAGGGGTAAGTTGTTAAATGCAAAAGTGGTTAAGCCCCGATTTGTTAAAAATGGAGCACCTCTTTAATATGCATCTGTTTAGTCAGAAGTTTAACTGAAGTCTTTCAACATTAATAAAAGGATATCATGATGGTTATGAAATTTACTCCCACCCATGAATGGCTACAATTAGAAGAAGATGAATGCGTTGTTGGAATTACCGATCACGCACAGCAGCTATTGGGTGATATGGTTTTTGTTGAGTTGCCTGAAGAGGGAGATGAAGTCTCAGCAGGAGATGAAATCGGTGTAGTTGAATCAGTGAAAGCCGCTTCTGATTTCTACGCGCCAATCAGTGGTGTCATTGTAGCAGTCAACCATCAGGTCAGTGAAAATCCCGCGATAGTGAATGCCGATCCCTTTGGGGCTGGTTGGCTGGTGCGGATTAAAGCCAGTAATCCAGACGAATTAAACGGGCTCCTGAATCAAGCCGAATATGAGCAAGAGATTGCTGAGGACCATTAATTATGCCTTACATTCCCCATACAGAAGATGATATACAAGCCATGCTCGCCGAGATTGGCGTAAGCCAGACGCAGCAGTTATTCGACGAAATTCCCAAGGAGTTGCTGTATAACGAACTTAAAAATATGCCATCAGGCATCAGTGAAATGGCGATGCTAAAAAAAGCACAGCATATTGCCAATTTGAATGATAATGGCATTTGTTTCATCGGGGCTGGCAGCTATGAACATCATATTCCAGCCGCAGTATGGGATATTGCCTCACGTGGTGAGTTTTTAACAGCGTATACGCCTTATCAGGCAGAAGCCAGTCAGGGCACCCTGCAGCTGCTCTATGAGTTTCAGACAATGATAGCCGAGCTCACCGGCATGGAAGTGGCCAATGCCTCCATGTACGATGGGGCCACCGCCCTGGCAGAAGCCGTGCTGATGGCCGTTCGCATCAAAAAGCACAAGCAAACCAGCCGGGTATTGATCGCTGGAAGCGTCCATCCATTTTATCGACAGACACTGGAAACCATTGTTTGTAATCAGCACATTGAAGTAATCACGCTGCCTTTGGATATGGAACAGGGTATTACCGCCCTTTCCATTCTTGAACAATACAGCGGTCAGGATATCACTGCGCTGGTTGTATCCCAGCCTAACTTTTTTGGCTGCCTCGAGGAAGTGGATGCCATGACTGATTGGGCGAAAGCCAATCAGGTTATTAGCATTGCCTGTGCAAATCCCATTTCTCTGGGCTTACTCAAACCACCAGGACAATGGGGAGAAAGCGGTGTGGATATCGCTTGCGGCGAAGGCCAGCCCTTAGGCTGTCCAATGGCTTCCGGCGGTCCCTATTTTGGATTTTTCAGCACGCGGATGGAACATGTTCGCCAAATGCCTGGCCGCATTATCGGGCGAACGCTGGACAAAGAAGGTAAAACCGGATTCGCGCTGACTTTGCAGGCCAGAGAGCAGCATATTCGCCGGGAAAAGGCTACGTCCAACATTTGTACCAATCAGGGCTTACTGGTAACCGCCGCAACCATTCATCTGAGTTTACTGGGCGCCGAGGGACTTGAGCAGGTAGCGGCACATTGCCATGCCAATACGCAGTCTCTTGTTCAGGGTTTAAGCGCAATAGACGGTGTGCGCATTGCTTTCAAAGCACCGGTTTTCCATGAGTGTCTGCTGCAACTGGATAGTCCGGTGGAAGAAGTTCTTAAACGGCTGCATCAGGCAGGAATAGCTGGGGGCTATGCTGTTGAGTCGCATTATCCGGCCTTGAAAAACAGCCTGCTCATCTGTGCAACTGAAATGCGCTCGGCAGAAGAAATTGATCACTTCATTAATACGATGAAATGCATTATGGCTAAGTGAGGAAGTAATGGTCATCATTCAATTAACCTATAAAACGCCGCTGAGTGAGGTAGATAAATACCTTCAGGCTCATCGGGAATTTCTCGATTATTACTATAAACAGGGCCTTTTGGTTGCTTCAGGACCTATGAAACCGCGTACCGGCGGGATCATTATTGCCGCGACAACTGATCGTAAGTATCTCGAGTCAGTAATGGAAAAGGATCCTTATTACATGGCGGAAATTGCAGATTATAACTATATCGAATTTACACCAGTGAAACACTGCGCTGCACTCAAAAATTTAATTCAGGATACGGAGGGCAAATTATGTTGATTTTTGAACGCTCACAAGCCAAACGTCGTGCAGCAGCCCAGATCCCCTCATCCTGCACGAAAAGTTCTGGAATACCGGAAAAATTTTTGCGCCAGAAACCAGCCCGCTTGCCGGCATGTTCTGAGCTGCAGGTCATTCGGCACTTTACCCGTCTCTCGCAAAAGAATTTTTCGATTGACACCAATGTTTATCCTCTCGGCTCCTGCACGATGAAATACAATCCAAGAGGTGTTCACAAGGCAGCGTCAATTAATGGCTTTCTGAGCAGACACCCTTTGTCTGGTGAAGAATATAGCCAGGGTTATCTCCAGACGATGTATGAGCTGCAATCCTATCTGGCAGAAATTACCGGAATGGCAGGGGTTTCCCTGACCCCAATGGCCGGTTCACAAGGCGAATTTGCCGGTGTTGCCATGATTAAAGCCTATCACCAGTCCAGAGGAGACAGTGCGCGAACCGAGATGCTTATTCCGGATGCAGCACACGGCACTAATCCCGCCTCTGCAGTGATGTGCGGGTTTAAAGTCATCGAGATCAGCACGGCTAAAGATGGAGATATTGATCTGGAGGAACTGCGCAGCAAAGTGGGTCCAAAAACAGCGGGTATTATGCTGACGAATCCCTCCACCCTCGGGCTGTTCATGAAGCAGATTAAGGAAATTGCAGCCATTGTTCACCAGGCCGGTGGTTTACTCTATTATGATGGCGCAAATTTAAACGCCATTCTGGGTCGTGTCAGACCGGGCGATATGGGATTCGACGTTATGCATTTAAACCTGCATAAAACCTTTGCCACGCCCCATGGCGGCGGCGGCCCTGGCTCTGGTCCTATTGCCGTCAACAAACGGCTTCTGCCCTATATGCCTATTCCTGTGGTTGTAAAATCCGATGATAAGTATCGCTGGGCTACCCGGGAAGACTATCCTCAGAGCATTGGCCGCCTTTCCTGTTTCATGGGCAATGCCGGCATCCTTCTGCGAGCGTATTTCTATATTTGTGTTCTGGGTAAAGAAGGCCTTTTACGTGTTTCAGAGTTTGCAAGTCTTAATGCCAACTATCTGTTGAGCGTGTTAAGTAAAGCCGGGTTTACCGCCGCTTATCCAGAACGTCGGGCAAGCCATGAGTTTATTCTGACGCTTAGTCAGGAAAAGAAAAACTTCGGCGTCACGGCAATGGATTTGGCAAAACGCCTGCTCGACTATGGTTTCCATGCACCGACTACCTATTTTCCCTTATTGATTCCTGAATGTTTATTGATTGAGCCCACCGAAACAGAATCCAAGGAAGATCTGGACAGCCTGGCAGCTGCCATGCATGCTATACGCGACGAAGCCCAGAAAAACCCGGAATTACTGAAAGGAGCACCTCATAATTTACCAGTCAAACGTTTGGATGATGTGCGGGCCGCCCGCGAACTTGATTTAAATTATTTCAAATATCATCAGGATAATGAATAAACTCCAGGTTCATAAGCACGTTATGGGAAATACCAAGGGGAGTTTGAGTCTCCCCTTGACCAGGTAAATTCATTATTTAACCTGATCGATTTGATCAGCGCTGTGGACTGCTGATTCAATGCTCATAAAGTATCTTCTTGCTTTCGCGACTTGCCCATTCACATAGCGAAGATGAGCTTTTAAAGAAGGTGGACTTATGTCAAAAATACAACTTATCTTGGCTTCTATAACTGCTCTCCTGTGTAAATCAGGATTTGCCCATGAGCAGTGGCTATTAACGGCTAGCGAAATAGAACAACTAAAAAAGATGCCTCCACCTTCTCTATTTACCCAGCTTACTTCAGTAAATATGGCTCTGAGTGGTTTGGCATTAATTTGCCTGACGGCATGGGTTATTTTTAATTATCGCTATCCCAAGCCATATAAAAAGGGATTTCCAAACACTCTGGGATTGGCCTTGTTAAGTTTGCGCTTCTGGACCGGACTAATGCTTTGCCTGTGCGCATTAGGGTTGATGCCAAAAATAGGACTTCCCTATTTCGATTCACCGACCTTGCTAGCTCCTGACCTCTTAATTTCGGCTGATTTGAATTTTGTCCGATGGTTAGAGTTAATTCTTGGTATTTCATTCATCGTTGGCTTTTACACCCGTTTAAGTTCAGTTTTATTCTTGGGCTTGCAAGTGTTTGCGGCTTGTTATTTTGGTAAAGACTATTTTCAATATCTTGGCTTTTATCTGGCAATAGCGCTGTTTTTACTTATTCATGGTGGGGGTAAGTATTCATTGGATAAAACAACTATTCAGATTTCATACCCCGCTTTATTTATCGCCCAACTTTTTACTGGATTAAATTTCATTTATTCTGCGATTTCTATCAAACTATTCGCGCCTAATCTGGATATTGCTATTATTGAAAACAGGAATGCCTTCACTTTTGGTATTCCTGTGCCCGAATTTGTTTTTATCATGCTTATTGTGGAATTGTTATTTGGCTTGTGCTTTCTGCTTGGATGGCGTCTACCGCTACTCTCAAGTCTGCTTTTGGGCCTCTTTATATTCCTGGGAATCAGCTTATCGGAAAATTTACTGGCGCATAGCTTTATATATGGGCTGCTGACACTTTTCTTTCTGCTTGGAGGAACTCCTCTGCAGAGCCGACAACTTAGATAAACGATATCTGTCAACACCTTATCTCAATGAATAACATCTATGAGAGATCATCTGCTTCAACTATTTGATAGGATGAATAGCTAAAGTGAAACACATTGAGTTTTTCTTTTTGACAAGGCTTTCGGTTCTTCTTCACATTCGCCCCGCCTAAAGTCTGGCTTGGAAATTTTTGAAGCATAACTATCTGTTTTTAAAAACAAAAGAAAATACTTTTCGGAGTGAGCAAAATGAGTTATAACAGAATGGGTGGTATTAATTCCAAAGGCTGGATATTCCCGGATAGAATCTCCAAAGCTCATCTTCCTTAATGGAAGCGAACAATGGATTTAGACTACCTTATGTTCTGTAACAGGGATTGGCAGGACATGTTTGTATATGGGGAACTATTAACTAATAAAAATAGCCCTGAGTAATTAGAAATTTCATGGAGTGAAAAATGAATAGTAAGGTATTTTCACAGCGTTTTAATTCGGAGTTAGCTGTTTTAGGTTTCCCCGAAGAACTCGCTGAAAAAATAAAAGCAGTATCAAAAGTGTTTGGCGTTACCCGCCATTTAGCAAATGCGATGATTTTCGGTCATCTGCTTCCTTCCAGTGAGCAGTTGGATAAAATTGCGCAGATTCTTGAAATTTGTCCTCAGTGGTTGAGTGGGGCAACCGATAGAAAAAAACCTTATCCAGTCAGGAAAGAAACTGAGACTGCATAAAAAAAGCAAATCGTATATAATTCAATTATTAGTTGACTGATGCCGTTAGCAACGGGTTTTAAAACAGGTTTCATCGATGGAATGCCTTAGTTATTGTGTAGCCAATAGTATTGATTTAACACGTCTTGATCACTATTTTAAAGCAAGCGTGAAAGGCTTTTCTGCGATTAAATCACGTGATGTGCTCAAACTGACGCCCTTCACAGGCGAACAGTATGTGATTTTCATATTTAAAAATGGAACCGTAGTTTCCTGGGGGATCAAACGGCATCAGATTGACAATTATATTGAATTGTTTAAATTATACGCCGATAAACCTGTCTCGTTTTTGGTCCGCGACGAGTTCAGCTATCGGATCAGCGACAAAATCGCCATCGAACCGCATGATTATTTTGATGTTGACTGCATCAGCATTGATGACAACAGTGATGACTTGAAATTAAGCTTGTCTTACGGTTTTTCACAATCGGTTAAGCTGCAGTATTTTGAAACTAAAATTGATGCACTCATTGAAAAGTACAACCCTCTGATTCAAAGCCTGTCGCATAAAGGGCAAATGCCAATCAGCCGTAATCAGATCCGCCAGGTCATAGGTGAAATCCTGGGCGCTAAAAGCGAAATGAATTTAATCAGTAATTTTCTTTATCACCCTAAATATTTCTGGCAACACCCGACACTGGAGGAGTATTACACGATGCTGGAGCGGTATTTACACATCCCACGCCGGGTGAATGCCTTAAATCATCGTCTCGATACAATCAATGAAATCTTTGATATGTTTAATGGCTATCTCGAAAACCGTCATTCGCACAGTCTGGAGATCATCATTATCTTCCTAATCGCGATAGAAATAATCTTCGGCGTTTTAAATATTCATTTCTAAATTTACTCATTGCAAATTTTTCTGGATTGGATAGCATTGTGCTTTCAATGCCCTCCCTTAATTCCAGCATTTATGAATACTATTCAAACCGCTCAAAACAATCCGGTCCGATTTTCCACCGAAGTCCTCGCGGGGATTACCAGCTTTTTAACAATGGTGTATATCGTATTTGTAAACCCCGTGGTTTTACATGATGCTGGAATGGATCAGGGCGCGGTATTTACAGCCACCTGCCTGGTGACTGCAATAACCACCTTGCTGACCGGAATACTAGCCAATGCGCCTATCGGGGTCGCACCCGGTATGGCACTGAATATTTATTTTTCCTACAGTGTCGTTCTGGGCATGGGGATCCCCTGGCAACAGGCACTGGCCATGGTTTTTGTATCCGGATTTTTGTTTTTGTTACTAAGTCTTACCCCATTACGAAAAATACTGGTTGATTCAATTCCGGATAATCTGCAGCTAGCTATTCTTATTGGGATTAGCTTTCTGATAGCACTTATTGCGCTGCAATCCAATCAGATTATCATCAGTAATGCGCATACTCTTTTACAGATGGGAAATCTGGCAAGACCTGAAGCCGGACTCTTCTTTCTCGGTTTTATTCTTATTTTAATCTTTGACTATTTTAAAATATCTGGTGCCATTATTTTGAGTATCCTCTCGATTAGCCTCATTTCATTACTTACAGGGATGGTGACCTGGCAAGGGCTCTTTGCGCTCCCTCCTTCTTTAGCACCTACTTTTATGAAACTTGATTTTTCTTCATTCAGCTCTACAACTACTTTAAAGGCAACCTTTACGTTTTTCCTAATCGCTTTGTTTGATGCAACGGGAACCTTAATTGGTCTTTTGAATCAATCCCTGTTTAAAGATCAGAAGGATCATCAGCAACGAATCGCCAATAGTTTGTCAGCGGATGCCGCAGGCTCGATGCTGGCTGGATTATTGGGCTCAGCCAGTACCTCTCCTTTTATCGAATCCGCCGCTGGTATTGAAGCAGGCGGGCGTACAGGATGGACAGCTGCGGTCATTGCCGCCGGTTTTTTATTAATGCTTTTTTTCTTTCCACTGGCCAGGATGATCCCGGTTTATGCGGTAGGTCCGGCTTTACTTTATGTTGCCTGCTGCATGATGAAGCATATGGTGGATCTGAAACTGACGGATATGACGGAAATTGCTCCCTGCATGCTCACAATTATTATGATCCCTCTGACTTCGTCAATTGCAGACGGGATTGGGGCGGGAATTATTTTATATACTCTGCTAAAGTTGCTTTCGAGACAAGCTATAAAACCTTTTTTAATCATTTTAAGTCTCACTTTTATGGTATTTTTTCTCCTGAGTTAGTCTGGGTCCCGCATAAAGCGGGGACGAGGAGCAGGAAGTATGACATAGAAGCATAAGGTATTAAGAGTGTCTTAATAATTCTGCTATATAGTTATATACAAGGACACACCTCGTAACGGATTATCATGAACAGACCTGTCGCTCTTCTCGATATCGATAAAACACTGCTTTTTAATGCAAATGATTTAAACGAAAACCTGCTGAATGCTTTAAATCGAAACGGCATTAAGGACATTTATTTGTTCTCAGATATGAGGTTTCGTGTCCTGGAAACCGAGGAGCGAATTGAATTAATAAAAAAACTGGAAGCCAAAGGATTTACTGTACATGGCATTATTACGCCCTGTGATCTGGTTTGGAATCAAATGACAAAGGAAAATGCTCATCGGTTTGATCAGCTGCTGGTTAAAGCCAGGGAGACTGGTGAAAAAGAATATCTTTATACCGATAATGAATTTGATGATTTTATCAGCAAGCTGCGGGAAGATAATCCTTTTCTTGACAACTTATTGAAATACCAGCCCGATAAAAATATTCCAGGGGCGGCGTTTCAGGCAGCAAGAAAAGATTTTGAAGAATTAACTGCCAAAGATGGTTCAGTTCCTATGCCTAACGGACTCTTGGAAAGAAGTACATTTGCCAAGGGGTTTGCTGATCGCCTTGCTAACCGAATGAACTATAAGCACACCAAAGCCTTAATGCTGGACTTATTTTTAAAATATAAACCGGACTGGGTAAGCGACATTTTTATTGCTGATGATTTAACCGCAGTGATTGAATCCATTAAGGAGTACAGGGAGCAGCAATCACCTGATTTGGCAATTGCCACCTTACTTGTAACCAACAAATTAAACAACCGCGATTTATATCCGGATCAATCCGCGGAAGAATACGATAATGCATTAGCGGCAATTGCGCTTCTCACAAGGATTGCCGCGCAAATAGACACGCTTGAGCAATCCAGTATTTTCTTAAGAAACCCGGAATTGAAGATAAAAGCATTCCAAAATCTTCGTAGTGAATTAGTAAACGCTTTCAATGGAAATACCGAAGCCATAGTGGGAGACCTTATCGAAAATTGGGAACACTCGCCACCGATCGCCGGGAACCAATTTAAAAATTTAACGGCCTCAGAGATTATGGCGCAACATAGAAACTTTTTTTTCTCGACTGATCGAAAAAATACGGAAACCAGTACCCAGATTTTTATTACTGACTTAAAAAAGGATTTTGGTTCAACCACCTTTAATAAAGACGCGGACAGCAGTTTATCTCATTGCCAGGGCGCTTAAGGGCAGGAGTAAGCCAACAGTAAAGGGCACATACAACTGTCTTTGCGAGCGTCAGCGAAGCAATCTACTTCCTGACTTTATTTTAGTTGATCTGGCGTCGCTGACGCTCGCAAAGACGTACAGATTTTATTTTTTCTTTTTAATCAAGTCATAGAAATGCAGGCTCAAAGTTCGTGCCTCACTGTGATCGACTATCGGGCAAGGATAATCCTCACCAATACGAAATCCTTTTTCCTTCGTTGCCTGCCAGGGTTTGTGGATTAATGCCGCTGGCAGCTTGTTCAATTCAGGCACCCAGGTTTTGATATACTCGCCTTGGGGATCAAATTTTTCACTCTGCAATATTGGATTAAAAATACGAAAATAAGGAGCGGCATCCGCCCCGCTGCCAGCCACCCATTGCCAGCTAGCTGAATTGCTAGCTAAATCAGCATCTAACAAAGTATCCTGAAACCAGTCAGCCCCCTTTCGCCAGTCAACCAGCAAATCCTTAACCAGAAAGGAAGCCACGACCATTCGTACGCGGTTATGCATGTAGCCTGTGTGCCAGAGCTCTCGCATGCCGGCATCCACTAAAGGATATCCAGTTTGGCCTTTCTGCCAGGCATGCAGTAAAGAGAGATCATCCTGCCAGGGAAATTCATCAAATGCTGGCTGAAAGTTTTGCTCCGGGAGCTTTGGGAAATGATAAAGCAGATAATAGGAAAATTCCCGCCAACCTATCTCGGCTAAAAACTGATTCACTGAGGCTGAGGGCAACGTTTGAGATTCCTGCATCTGCAGCACTTGTCTGTAAATCATCGTCGGACTAATTTCGCCAAAATGCAAGTGCGGTGACAAGCGCGAGGTTCCAATACGCGCCGGGCAATCTCTTTGCTCTTTATAAGTTGAAAGCCCCTCATCAAGAAAATCGTTCAAACGCGCCTGTGCGCCCATCTCTCCAGGTTGCCAGTAATCGGAAAACCCGGCAGCCCAATTGGGTTTGTCAGGAAGTAAATCCCAATCCTCAATAATTTCAGAAGCAACTTTGGGACAAGATGGGAATTGAGTAATGGCAATGTTATCGGGTAAATCCAGCTGCTTTTGAGCTTGCTTCCAATAGGCAGTGAATACCTTGAAATACCCTCCTTGCGTAGTCTGCAAAGTCCAGGGTTCAGCTAATAAACTGCCGTTACAGGAATGAACCTTAATGCCCCTGTCTTTCAGAATGGCTTTTATTTTCCGATCGCGCTCAATAGTGGCAGGCTCATAGCAACGATTCCAGTAAACAGCCTCCACCTGATGTTCCTCAATCAATTGCAATAGAATATCTAATGAGGTGCCGGTTTTGAGACATAATTTCAAATTTCTTTTTTCCAGCTCTTTCTGATGCGCCAGCAAGCTATGATGCAGCCACCAGTTTTGCGCACTACCCAAGACGACAGACGTTTCCTCATCCCGAATATATAGCGGAATTAAGCGGGCATTTTCACAGGCGGCGGCAAAGGCAGGATTGTCTTCGCAGCGTAAATCGGCACGAAACCACATGATAGCAGTTGTCATAATTTTCCTTGTTCATCATTGCTGGATATTTTAACTGTATTGCCCTACGCTTTGTAATAGTGATGTTTTTAATAGCATTATTTTTCTGCCTGGCCTATACAAGATAGCATTTTGGTCCTTGGAATAAATAGTATCTACACATCAGTGCTGGCTCAAGGGAATACAATGAACAAATTAATTTGCTTTATTTTCCTGATAGGTAGCAGTATGTCTGTTTTTGCAAAACCCGCTGAAGCAATTTTTGCTGGCGGCTGTTTTTGGTTTATGGAGGCGGATTTTTATCAACAGAAAGGAGTCCTTGCCACTGTCACTGGTTTTGATGGCGGCACAACACCAGAGCCGACATATGACGATGTCACCGCTGGACGTACTAATTATACTGAAGCTGTGCGTATCATTTATAATCCCGATCAGATAAGCTATAAGCAACTACTGGATTATTTCTGGCGCCATATTGATCCAACAACAAAAGACGCGCAATTCTGTGAACGCGGGCGTCAATACCGTGCAGCTATTTTTTACCTGAATGACAACCAAAAACGAATAGCCCTGCAAAGTAAAAAAGAGTTGGAAAAAAAATTTCCAAAAATTTACACTGAGATACTGCCTTCAACAACCTTCTATGCCGCAGAGGATTATCATCAGAATTATTCTCAGAAAAACCCGCTGCGATACCGCTACTATCGCTACCGCTGCGGCCGTGACAGCCGGCTGGAAGAAGTTTGGGGTAACCGCTAATTTTTATTAGAGCTTAACGATTAAGCGCACAGAGAATCTATGCAATGGAGATGTATGACAACACACAAGACCAGTTCCAAAATACGTAATTTTTTTAAAAAGCTCGGTCCAGGTCTGATTACTGGCGCCAGCGACGATGACCCCTCCGGCATCGCGACCTATTCTCAGGCGGGAGCCCAATTTGGTTTAAGCACTTTATGGACGGCCTTATTTACCTTTCCACTGATGACCGTCATTCAGGAAATGTGCGCCCGCATTGGCAAAGTCACTTGCAAGGGCTTGGCCAGTAACATTAAAGAGCAGTATCCCCGCCCACTTATATATTTTATTGCTCTGCTTACTGTGCCGGCAATTATTTTAAATATAAGTGCTGACATCGCGGGTATGGGGGCAGTCAGCCATCTGGTTATACCTCAAATCCCCGCTGCCATTTTTTCAATATTGTTTACTTTTCTTCTGGCCATAGGAATGGTTTTTTGTTCCTACCAGAAGATTGTCGCAGTTTTAAAATACTTGTGCTTATCGCTTTTCCTTTATTTGATTATTCCTTTTCTGGTAAATCCCAATGCCTGGCAGGTAATAAAGAATACCCTGATCCCTCATATTCAGTTTAACAAGCAATATCTGGGCATTCTGGTTGCGATATTAGGAACCACTATTTCACCTTATTTATTTTTTTGGCAAGCCACGATGGAGGCGGAGGAAAGCAGTAAAAAACAGTCTTCATTCATAACACGCTCATCGCTTACTGCTATGACCGGGGATGTCAGTTTTGGGATGTTCAGCTCCAATCTGGTGATGTATTTTATAATTCTAACCACGGGTACTGTACTGTACAAAGCCGGTATTAATGACATACAAACCGTGGAGCAGGCAGCCAAAGCGCTGGAACCCTTAGCCGGTGAATTATCCTACTTCCTGTTTGCGCTCGGCATCATTGGAACGGGGCTTTTAGCAATTCCGGTATTAAGCGGCTGTTTGTCCTATATGCTGACTACCCTTTTTGATTTGAAAAGCGGACTGGATAACTCCTTTTCCTCGGCAAAAGAATTTTATCTGATTATTATTGTTTCTTTAATCATCGCATTGCTTATCAATTTTACAGGTTTTAACCCCATCGAAGCCTTGTTAATGACCGCCATTCTGTATGGTTTAACAGCACCGGTACTCATACTGATTATTCTGCATATCGCTAATAACAAGAAGATAATGGGAAAATTTACCAATGGCTGGTTATCAAACCTGATTGGCATTTTGGCGTTTTTACTGATGTCGGCAGCCGCTTTATTATTGCTTTATCTGGAGTTTTTTAATTTATAATTAATAGTAACTCCCCCACGTCATCCCAAGCGCAGCGAGGGATCCCCCTGCAGTTGCACACACTAAAATATTGTCTGGTCGCGAGAAAAGAAGCATGGTTTGATTAATGAGTTGAATCCCGATGGTATAATTTATACCGATCGATATGCTAAAGACCGTGCCATTGCCGGGAGATCCCTCGCTGCGCTCGGGATGACGTAAAGCTAATATCTTCAGTCAGCCCTGTTTCCAGTCGGTTTTCTGCTGATTCTAGCGGGGTTAAGGTTATTGGTAATTCGAGAGACAATTCTGTCGACCCGTCGTTGCAGCATGATTTCAATCATGACAGTTTCATTCGGGTGAAGAATTTTGTGAATGTCGGCAATCCAGCAGCCTGTAATAGGCGAGCGCCTGATTACTGGCCTCCGGATGAGCCTTGATACGAAACCCGAGCTTACCTTGCATTTTTGGCGTATTAATACCGGCTTCCATGATATCGTAATCGAGAAAATAGGTTAATTTTCCCCGAGCATACTGGTTTCGTTGGCGATCTGCGAAAAAACCCGCAGGAAGTGCGTTTTCGCAATATTGAGGGCCGGCAGTCAGATAAAGATCATAATCGTCCAAATGATTGCCCCGATCGTCAATCAATCGAAATATAATCATGGAATAGCGATTGGTAATATACTCACGCTTATAAAGGGGCGTTCTCACCACCTCTCTGTGTTCACTTTCCTGAGTTTCTTTAGTTAATTTATCAAGCTCTTTTGCCAATGCATTATAAGAGTCACGACTTTTCACCTGAAGACATCGTAAAACCCAAATCGCCGTGGGATGCGTGGCAGCATTGGCCATCGTAATACTGCGGATGATGCCCATTTTTTTACCGGAATGCGAACATCCAGGGAGTATTCCCATTGCCATTGGCTGTGTGCGTCTCATTTTGGCGACGACAAGATTCTCGCCATTATTTCCCTCCTGATGCACTTTTAACAGACTATAATTCATGTTTGCAGCAGCGACACGAATAATGCCATCCGATCCGGCTTCTCCGGTATAAGAATTAACCGCATCATAGAGCTGGCGGTCAATACTTTGTCCTGTAAGCACAAAGGAATAAATGCCGTTTGCAGTGCAATCATAGTCAAGCCAGCTTTCATTAAGCTGCCAGCTCATCTCGCTTCCAAGTTCAAGCCAATCCAGTATATGCCGTCCCGGTTCAATTCCCTCAAAAAAGCTCTTTATACGGCCCAGACGCGATTTACCAAGTTGCGCCAGTGCCGAACCATGATTCGCGGGCGCCAGCATGATAAGATGACTTAGCGGGCATTTGGAAAGATTGTTTTTGTAGTATAAGTCCATCCATTTGCGAACCACAGGACCGCCTGTGGAGTGGGTGATACAGGCAAAACGCCCTCCATTGCGAAGTTTCTCAGCAACTTCATCACGCACGGCCTGATCAAAGGCGCGCGCAATATCGTCAACGGTCACCGTATCATCAAAACTAATATACTGTCCCAGATAAATATTCCCAACCTGAAGGCCCAGTTTTCCGTCTTTACTCTGACTTTCAAGCCATTGAGGAAGCTCTCCATAGGTATTGGTATGCGTAACACTCCAGCCGTGGAGAAAGATAACAACCATAACTTTCCTTAACTTATTGATCCTGAAAACACGCCTAGACTTTATGGCTGGCAATTATATAAATCATTTGTGGACGCAACAAGTTATTACTTGATTAACCATCACACCAGTAAGAGATTACTATGTGATCTTTAGTATGCAATGATGTATCATTCATTGTCATTTTGTATTGAAAAAATCATGCGCGAAATTTATCTACAACGCCTTGGGGTTTTTCTCGAGCGCATTAACCGTCTAAAGCTTGATGAGCCCTCACTATTAGCACAGATATCTATTTTTCAGAATCAACTTGCCAGTCCTGAGTTTCACAGTGAGGGCCTGGAACAACGTTTGCAGGAAATTGAACAGTTAACAAATAATCTATGCATCGCTAAAGAAGCATGTGACTATGTAAACCGCAGAATGAGGGCTGCAAACAAGCCCTTGTCTCCTGCTGGCATGCGTATCCTTGAGGACTTTCGTACAAAGATGAATGATACGCAGTTACGGCAAGTATTTAACCGCTTTAAAGAACGACGCGAACAAATAGAATATCCTGAGTTTGAGCAAACGGCATTTAGAAAGGGAACTGGCTATAACATGAGCATGTGGTATTACCATGCTCATAGCCGAAGCCCTGTCTTTGGGAATTGTTCTGAACAGGCAAACTGCGCTTTTGTTTTCCTGTATAGTCTGGCGCGGGAAGCAGCCAGTAATCATGTTGCTTCGCCAGTGCATAGCCTTTATCGTATTGACATTAAAAATGAGCGCGGCGGACATACCCTCCTGTTAATGAATCTTGAGCATGCCGGCTTATTTCCAAAAACCGCAGAAGAATTAATATCCTATTGTGCAAGCCTTCCAGCAACAGTAATTGTTATCGATCCCTGGAATAAAAAACGTCCTTATTATCCTGCGATTGAGATGAAACAATATATGCCCTCTTGCGGCCAAACGGGCCTGGTAAATATAGAATTCGGTTTGAAATTTAGCGCATTGGAAGAAGCAGAAATCAAGCCTCGTTTATAAAAACTGTTAATTGCTTGAGTCCACCAATGACATGCGAGATATTGCCTTAACATTAGCTTAATATTGCTCTGGTATTATTCAGTCGAAAATTGTAGCTGAATGGAACGCAATATGAAATCAGAAAAGCTCCTGGAAATTCTCAACAAAATACATGCCCCTTTCCAAATTCTAACCACCCTTTCTCAGGAAAATTTCACAGTGAATGAGTTAACTGAAGAAGGCGATTCTATTTTTCATCTATTGCTGCGAACAAAACATGCAAAACAATATGATTTTTATCAATTTCTTGAGCAACTGATTTCAGCAGGGGGAAATCCAAATGTTGTTGATCAGCAAGGGCGATCTTTTCTAACTTGTTATTTGGAAATTGGCTCGACTTATTCAGATGATACCTTGAAACATCTGCTTGAATCTGAATGCCTTGATATTCAGCAAAAAGTTGGCAGTGACGGCTATAGTCTTTTTGAGCTTGTTTGTAATTCAAGCTCTTACTCAATACGCGATTTATATAAGGTTTTATTAAGACATGAAAAGTTTGATCTTAATCAAAGAACCTCTAAGCATAACTCTGTATTGCTCCATCTGATTTGTGAACTGAAATTATCGAATGTGCAGCAGTTGGAAGCTATAGTGACTAACACAAAAACTGATATTAATGTTCAAAATCCAGATGGAAAAACAGCCCTCGCCTGCATTTTAACGGATGGGTCGTTCAAAGATATAGAGCTGCTAAAGCAATTCATTAAGCACCCCGCATTCAATATCAACATGCTGGATAATCAAGGTAATAACTATCTGCAGCTCGTCGTTCTTCATTGCAATGTACAGGCTGATGGCATTGCAAAATTACTGGTTCAGAGCGGAATTGATGTCACACATAAAAATAACGAGGGCAAATCAGTATTTGATCTGATTATTGAAAACAAAGCCAGGCGTTCAGAGTATGCCAATAATCAGTTGCTGCTTGAAACCCTTAAACTTCATCCCTCCTCCTTACTCGAAAGCTATAAAAACGGTAAAACAATATTGGCGGAGTTAATGAAAAGCTACGATTACAGCATTCAATCGCAGTTGAATACTTTATTAGATCGCTGCATTAACCTGCCGGCATTTAATATAAACACCCTGGATAATGAGGGGAATAATTATCTGCAACTGCTGGTTCGTTACAATAATAATCCCGGTGATGGTGCAAGACAATTGATTCAAAAAGGGGTTAATCCAGAGCATAAAAATCATGAGGGAAAAACAGTATTTGATTTGATTAAACTTAAAATCAGACGTGCAGAATTCATAATTGAAATTCTTAAGCTTAAGCCTTCTACACTGCTTGCCAGATATCTTAACGGCGAATCAATATTGGGAAGGCTGCTTAGAAAGCGGGATAATGCCGTCAGAGACGAATTCGCTGGTTTACTTGAGCTATGCAAGGGTCAGCCTGGCAGTAGTGAATTTATTAACAAACTAATCATAGACTGCATCGATGACTTCCAGAAGTTTCGGATATCTACTGAGGAAATGGATATCTTATTTGAGGGAATTCTGCGCGCAAAAATTGATATTGACATTGAATATATTCTCGTAATGACAGCGACTGGTTCTTCGAATATTCACAAGCAGGATATCGCAAATTATCTTAAAAAAATAAAACCTGATTTTGATTTTAATCAAATCTTCCGCTATATAGAAAACCTGACTGAAGAAGACTCGATAAAACGGCAACGAGGATTAGAGGTCTTTGAACTACTCGGCATATCAATTGATTGTTTTGACCCGACAGTTCTAGCCTGGGAAGAGCGATTTCTTCGCAGTAAAAAAGCAGATAAACTCGAAGCCGACTCAACAATGTTTGGTCATTTATTTTCACTGAATGGTTCTATACCAGTTAATAATAAACTTAAAAAATTAACTGGCTCGTTCACTTCTGAGACGACTCCTTTCATGGTTCATTTAATGAATGCCTATGTGTCACATTGTGAGAGCAGTGGAGCACATCATGAGCAGTTGGAAGCGATTAGGCAAGTAAGAAACATGACCGTCAAAGCGATGCGATATTTTTTTGCCGCTAACCCCTTTTTTGGCTATTCGCCAAAAGCAGGCCATTTTACAGACTCGATTTTATCAGATATTCAGAGTGGAGGGGTGGAAATAGTCACTGGATGGAAAGGGCATGCAATAGACCTCATCATTAAGCAAGATGACCTGTATCGCAATAACGCTGGCGGCTGCAGTACTGATGCCACCACAGAAGAATATAAAATAACCAGGCCCGATCAATTAACTGACACATTATTCAAAAGGCTTTTTCAGTATAATAGCAGAAAAGAAAATAAAACCTATATTCAACAGGATTTACATGAAATCCTCGGTTTGGAGTTCTCTCAGAGTCATGGTGATCATTTTCAAACAGTTGGAAATTGCGGACTCTACAGCCAGTTAATTGCTTTAAAAACCAAATATCGCCTGTTTTTACCCCAGGAGATTGCAGATCGAATTTATGAAGACAGTATCGAGTTTTTTGAACAGTTCTTTCTGAAAGAATATCTTTCATATTATGCTAAAAATGCAGCTCTGCCACATATTTTAATGCGTTTAATCAATCAGAAACTATTAGCTGAGAATAAGCTGGAACTGATAGAAACACTGATAAACAAGCATTTTACCTCTGCAACCAGCCAGGATATCCTGCAAACTGAATTCATGATTAAACGATGGCTATTGATTATCAATGACGAATCCACCGAACAATTCGACGAGCAACTGCAGCGCCTTTCCATTGTTCTTGACCCTGGCTCGAACCGGCGCCGACAAATTCTGGATCGCTTTCTTAAAAATCAGATCACTGCAGATGATTTGGATGAAATAAAATCATGGTCTTCTGAGGAACAAACGTTTCAGGGCTATCATCTGTTACATATTGCTGTATTGAATGACAATATATCCCTTGCCTCCTCTTTGCTGGCGCTATTCCCGAAAGCAGTGAATTTAAAAAACTGGTTTGATGATGAACCTCTGTGTCTGGTGAAGTCTGTGGAGATGATTAATCTTCTGGTAAATGCTGGAGCACGTGTGGACGAAGCCAAGCCTGATAATCCCCTGGACAATGCAGTAAGAAAGAATCGGCTGGATCTGGTTCTTGCCTTGCTTAAACATGGGGCAAAGTTCAGTAAACATACGGCATATTATGCCGCTACAAAAGATCCGAAGATTGTGGAAGCGATAATGGAGCATCATCCAGAGGCAATAAAAAAATGCACCCACAGCGGCCGCTCGGCTGTGCATGCGGCTGCAAATGGGGGCCATAACGAAAACCTGCGTTCCCTGATCTATTACGGTGGTGCACATCCTGCTGCAAGAGATGTTAATGGCATAACCCCCTTGTATCTGGCGCTTAAAAAAGACCGTAAGGACACTGCCGAATTGTTATTGAGTTATCCAGGCACCCTGTTCAAACCATATCGCGGCGATTCACTGACTAAAATGGTGAAAGAGGATGAGCCGTTAAGAGAGAAAATTAAGGCTGAGAAAAAACAACGTAAAACCGATGTTGAGCATTTCAAGCAATTTCAAAGCCCAAATCCAGAGATTGCGGAAGAAAAAATTGCTGAAGAAGACATTGCAGAAAAAAACATAAACTCTCTGATTATTGCAATTCGTAACCATGACCTGCATGCTATTCGCGGCGCTTTACATAGTTACCGGGAGATAAACGTATTTCAATCCAGCAATCTTTTTTGTACAAGCCCACTTGTGGAAGCCATGCACAATCTGGCTGGTACAAAAGGCGAGGAATACAATAAGAGATTTGAGCTGATCAAACTCCTGTTGAATACGCCAGGCATTGATATGAATAGCACTACATCCTCTACTGAGCCCCATTTGTTTTGGGCGACCTCTATCAATGATGTGAGGCTTCTTGAACTCTTTCTAAAAGACAAGAAACTTAACCCTAACCAACAGGACAATATTGGATACACCGCTCTCCATGATGCAGTAGAACGCGGCCATCTCGAGTGCGTTAAACGCCTGCTGCAAGATTCCAGAGTTGATAGCAGCATCGTGAACCATCAGGGCAAGACTGCTGCAGAATTACAAGGCTTCGGCGATTACAGGAAAGAGGATAGAATCAGAGAATGCCGCGAAGAGGTTGTCAGGCATCAGCAAGAGAATGCATTATCAACACGGTGTGGACCAGGAGGCTAGAATTATTTTTTAATAAGGGATTTAAAAATTAATCTGGCTATTACTTCCCTGATTTATAAAATGAGCCTAATTGATTTATCATTGCTGCTTTATTAGAAACATCCAAAGCATCCATCCAGGGCATGTAATTGTTACTTGTATCTAAATAAGTGACCGTTCTTTGCCCCATCAATGCTTTTAATTCTTTCAATAAATTGGAGCCAATCCCTTTAAATCGATGTACAGGATTTACAAACAGACAATTAATAAATACTTCCGATTCAAAATCCGTAAATAAGACAACGCCTGCAATGTTACTTTTTATTCTGGCAATAATCGCATATTTATAATTTTCCGGCTTAAGGATATACGCGGCTAAGTCGGCAGGTGTTATTAAAATTCGATTAGCCTTGATGAACGCAGCTATTTCATCAAAATCTTCAATGCGAGACAAGGAGTAACTTACTCTTGCTTTATAATTCAAATACGTGTCATCAAAAAACATAAATTGCAAAATAATCGCCCAGATGCATATATTTAAATGCATCGCTTGCCAAATGTACAGAACAATGATTCAACAGATCGCATATCATAAGCGATATAAAAATTAAAATTTTGGCAAAACAATAAACAATGCCTCCCTTGCCAAATTAAATTAATTTTCATTGAATTACCTTCAAGCTAATATATTGGCTATAAATTTGATAACAGAATCTATCCGCAGTTATCAAATACCGATTAAGTAAAATCCCTATCTTGAGCAGCTCAGTTATTAATGAATTCCATAAGATCCAAATAAACACCATTAGTCCATCCAAACCCAATTTCATTGCTAGTATAACTATATTTAATTGTATTAATGGTCTGAATATCTTGCGTTTCGACATTATATTTCTCAAACAGGGTTTGGTTTTTCTGATAACACTTATGGATGGTATCAACAAATCTTTTAGCGAGATCTCTAGCGTCTTTTTTGAATCCGTAACGCTTTAAGCCATGCACGGCAAAATAATGAAGTGGAGCCCAGCCAAATGGAGCATCCCATTGAGTTCCCACATCTCTAGTACTTGTTCTTAATCCTCCTTTGGCCAATAATAGAGGTAAATTTCTATGAACTGCAGACGCCTGCTTTTCCGAGGAAACCCCTGCCCATAGAGGATAAAAAGTAGTAGCGTAAACATAGTGACTAAATGTTTTCGATTTAAAATTATAATCGAAATATAATCCTTTTTCATCATCCCATAAATATTGATTAATTAATTGAGCACGTTTCTTCGCTCGATTTTTCCAAATTTCAGCTCTTTTTTTCTTATTTAGAATAGAATAAATAAGGCTTGCATCTTCCTCCATTTTATAGAGCAGTGTATTCAAATCAACCGGAACAAAATCTAAAATACCTGCGCCAAAAGGGCCAAACTTTGCTGTAATATCAAAACCTGACTCTCTCAGAGAACGATCTGAAACATAGAATAAATCCGTTAATGCATGTTTCTCTTGATCATAATAAAGAAAACGATCGGGTAAAGAATTAGTTTTAAAAAAATCCAGGACTTTCTGATAGTACTCTTCAGACTCCTCTGGACAGGCGCCTATACCGCTGGCATAGAATCTTGACAAACCTATTTCAGGGAGGAGATGTGGCGGCGTCACCCAATACCGATGAAGTTTTTCAATAGCAGGCAGTGTAGTTGCAAGCCATTTTTTGTCTTTTGTAGTCTGGTAATAAGCCAGAATCATTTCAGTAAGCAATGGAGGATTTGAACGCTCTAAATAATAGGTTCTATTCGCGTTTAAAATAGTTCCATAATGATTTATTTCATAAATCAGATTATTAACCATATTGCCAGCAAGCTGTATTTGCTTATCATGCAATAATCCTAATACTATAAAAAACTGTCCCATCCATACATTTCATTAAACCGCCCACCCGGCACTACATACGCATAGGGCAAATAAAGCAGGCCATGATCGCGAATTAATTTCGGATCCTCTGGCAAATATCTGATTTCGATTAAATTATTGTCTGCCAGTCCAGGTTTGATTGCCTGCGTGATCGTGTCAATATTTTCGTCTTTTGGAATATAGAGTATTATTTTTTGTGCTGTTAACTTGGTATCGTATACTGAATCATGAAGATTTTGGCTATTTCGTGCTAAAATTTGCCAACTACTGTTGATATAATGTTCAATTGAAAGTACCGAAGAACTTGCTCCAAGCCAACTGGAAACCAATTGACATCCTAATAAAACTAATGATATTGACATCACTTTTACTAGTCTCATTTTTTTCCTTTTTATTATTTATTTGAGATTTCTACTCCTAAAGAAAATTCTGGTGCGCAATTCGATATTGTAATTATTAATATCTTTGGGTACCAACATATTATTTTGCATTAGTTTTTCAGGCAGATGCAACCCACATTATACGATTGGACCAGGAATTTAAACCACCATGCTTATTTCGTTTCGTAAACTTGACGAGCTATAGATTAATCCCACATCATAACAACAGAAAACACTGCAATTGACAGGAGGTCAGAGATGCATGCTTTTTGGAAAAGTCGGTTCAGCGATAAGCACCATGAACCTGATGAGGAATTATTTATTGTCAATAATGTACCTTGCAAAAGAGAGAGTTGTGCCACATTAGTTAAAAGGCTATTACGCGCCAATGACACCATCGAGCTGGAAAAAAAGAAATTTATCAAAGAATCTGCAGGAGAAATCGAAAGAGGCAAATACTCTTTTAGTCTTAATATCTCAAGTAATTTAATCAATAAAACTTTGAACAGCCAGCAGTATCCGGAATTAATCAGATTGACAGTGGAAGCATTAGACAGCGGGCTCAGCGCCGAACTGGATTATGGTAATAATTTTGAACAGTTTAATGATCATATCAAAGCGTTTTATGACTTTACAGTAAGTCATCAGCTAGAGAAAGACTGTGTACTTTCTGATGAAATCAAGAGTTTTGTGGTGGCTTATTGCTGCCTGCAAGCTGACAGCATGGTTTTTACTCTCTCAAGAGCAATACCAAAAGAAGGAGACGTTTATTTTCAAAAATATGGCGATCGATGCTTTCCTCGATTATGTTCAAGGCGCTCTTTTGATAAGGAAGTGAGCAATCTGGAGGATGCTAAAGACTTTGCTCATTTCCTTTTACAGGAAATTCCTTTGTGGAAAAAAAACATTGAAACCAATAACCATCTGATACCAGACGCTGCTAGAAATGCCTTAACGACTGCGAACGACATGGAGAAGTTGGCAAAAAAATATTCAGTGATATTTTCTGATCAAATGATGAAAGAAGAAGAGCATAATGCAGGCATGAAGCTCGACTGATAAAAATGAAGACAGCACTCCTCTTTTTATGATTCACTCAAGCTGAAATCTTTTCAAGGGAAGGCTTGTCTTCTTTTCAAGCAGCACTGCGCCATCTGCAAATCATTTAGAAACTCATTACTCATCAAATAATTATATTCATGAATACGTGATTGGAACAGAGGATCTTCTGGATCTGTGGAAACCATTCCAGGATGGCACATAATTAGCCCCTGACAAGTGCTTTGCCGCAAGAATTGTTGGAAATAATGCCGATAATGTTTTGCTTTCGAAAAGTTATAACTGCCAGAAAAACTGGTATGAGTCGCAATTTGTTGAATTTGTAATTGCTTGTAAAAATACTGCCCCCCAAATAAAGTAATTATTTGCTGTTTAATAAAATGTGGTGCAATAAAAGCAGCCTGCCAGTTCACATGGCTATGCCGGCAATAACTGGATAGCTTTCGCTTGCGGTAGACAGCAAGAAAGGCATCTCTCACCAGGGGAAATTGCTGACAATGCTGATGTCCATCAATAAAATCGGGCTGCCTCCCTATCGTTTCAATAAAGCAATCCAGCTGCGCATTGATTTCCGCCTGCACCCGGTTAATATCAAGCTTTCTCATATAGCTCTGAAGAAAAAGCCAGCCCAAGCCTCTAAAATTATGGCCATATTGATGGCGCCATGTCTGACTTAAGGCATGACCAAAGCTAAGATTCAGATGCAAACCCAGATACACTTCATTGCAGCTCTGCTTTAAAGAAGCCGCAGAATGCGTCCAGTGCCCGGAATTGACCATACAGCTAATGACATTAATTCTCCCGCTGGCAGCCAATCGCCTAATCCCTTCAGAAATAGCCTCATTTTGTCCATAATCATCGGCACATAAGAGTATTTCCCTAAAACCCATGCTCAATTGTCTCCTGGGTTATTTCCTCTTTGATGTAATAAAGCGGCCGATTTTTAGTTTCCACCAAAATGCGGCTGATATATTCGGAAATTATCGCCAGAAACAGGAACAATACGGAAAACAAAATCGATATAAAGAAAAGGATGGAAACAAGCCCTTCGCTGCCGGAAGGATTGAATAATTTGCCTATTAATGTAAATCCTGCATAAACCATCATGGCAAGACTAATCAGAAAAGACAAAACCGACATGGCACGCAAGGGACGTGCAGAGAAAGAAATAATGGAGTCTAAAGATAAATTGATTAATTTCTTTAAGTTGTATTTACTGGTTCCTCCCTGCCGTGGCGGACAGTGGAAAGGAATCGTTGCCGTTTTAAATCCGACATAGGCAAAAAGCATCAGTAAGTGACGATTACTTTCCTTCATTTTTTTCAGGGAGTCGACCACTTTACGGCTTAGCAGACGAAAATTTCCAGTGTCCTCCTGCATATCAAAACCGGTCATTTTACTGGTGAGCCGATAAAATATTTTCGCCAGAAAACGCTTTAAGCGAGGTTCATGTGCTCGATTGACACGCCGGGCACAGACTACATCGTAACCTTCAGCTGCTTTCGCCATCATCTCAGGTATCAACTCGGGTGGATGCTGGAGATCAGTATCCATTAAAATCACATAGTCGCCAACGGCATGATCCAGACCAGCTGTTGAGGCTATTTCATGCCCATAATTGCGCGAAAATGCAAGCAGACGAATATTTTTATTGCTTTTGATAAAGGGAGCGCAACAGGCCAAACTGCGATCAGTTGACCCATCGTCAACCAGAATGACTTCATAGTCAGTAAAATGGCGTTGTAACACAGCCAGCGTTTTTTTAAGGAATCTCTCAATGATTGCTTCTTCATTATACATCGGAGCAATCACAGAAATTTTGTCATGAAAAATCATAGTACTAACAGCCGCCGACTCTATACTAAATCAACCCAGAGTGACTTTATAATGGTCAGCGCAATTTGAGATTGCGCTTCATCGCCCTGTGTTTGCCATAATACTCCAAGGTAGACAAAGCAAACAAGGCTGGCCACAGCCACTGAAAGAAGAACACGATGGTGACTTTCCGCCTTTTTCTCAGGACGCAGTAAAAGAGCTAAAACCAGCATCATGGCCAATAATAATGCAGTCAGTAATATAATTCCTGAAACACTTTGAGGCAGCCAATGGAAAAAGGAGAATACTGACAGAGGAAAATACCCATCCCTGAACATTGGAAATACCAGCTCAAACAGAGCGTTATGGATAAAATCAGGAATGTAGTCAATAAAACTCAGCAAACCAGTAACCAACATGGAGATGATACACAAGCCGCTGGCAACTCCCAAATAGAAGAGTCTCTGCCTGTCCCTTAAATCTTGCAGTAACTGGGCAATCGGCAATAGCATAAAGATCACCAGCGGCGTAATATGGCGTGGTCCCGTGGACCATCCCCAGCCATCGTAAGAAAAAGACGCCGTAAAATAGCTGTAACTAAGAAATGTGATAATGGTGAACCCAAAAAGAGCACGGTCATTAGCGGGCATTCGTTTGATTTGTTTCCACTGAATATAAAGTCCCGGGAATGCCAGAAGAAGAAAAGGCGCTAAAACAAATAAGCCACGCAACGGCGAAAAGAATGAATTCAGAAGCGCCTCGCCATTAGGAAGAAAAACGCCGCCCACACCACTGCCATGAACCGAGCGATAAGCCGGTTCGACAATGTGGCTATAGCCGCTCTCGAATGGGCTGCCAAAGCAAAACCAGTGATAAGCCATTAACATCGCCAAAAATGGAGCAGCTCCCAGACTTACCAGCACCGCGATGTGAAACAACTTATAGAAACCTTCCTTTACTGTATTCATACTCGTCAGGCAACTGAGTGTTGCATAAAACAAAATCGCCACCAGGCCAAACCCCGCAGGATACTCCGCCATCAGCGCCGCCCCGCCCGCCATTCCTGCAATCAGAACTCCTTTAAGCGGCCATTCATTGCGTAAATAACGCCATAAAGCGTAAAAAGCCAGGAAAAGCAGATTGGCTGCAGTCTGATGGCTCATAAATTGTAAAGAGTAGCTAAAGGCCAGTGTGCCCAAAGCGTAAGTGGCCACTACTGCGCTAGTCACGGGCGCAGACACATAGCTTAGAAGAAAGCGGTAAAGTAAAATCAATATACCAAGCGTTGGTAAAATAGTAACAAACAAACGGGCCCAGTAAACCAGCACTGAGAAGTCCATCTCCTGCTCTGCAAAGTAGATTTTTTTTAACACTTCATAGACAGGAACCGCAGCGATTCCCAGCAGAGGAGCCTTGGTTGAGTAATAATGGCCATCATGAAAAGACAAATCGCCTACCGTTCCATACTGCTTTATCACCTCATTGATGCTCAGCTTATGATGATCAACAATGGCAATTGTTTCGGCGAGGCGGGATATCTCATTAGGCGGAGCCCATTTAGGTAAATAGGGAAATGTAAAAAGGTACAGCCCGCAAACCAGAACAAACAACATCCGAATTTGTAACGACATTTATTCTTCCTGATAATGGATAGTTTCTGCTAACTATTTAGCCCACAACGTGCTGATATAATATACCATTTTTTGATTTTCCTGCTCATTAAATTGTAATAGCCAGAGTCCCGTAAAATATATAAAACCCAGAAGACCAATGATCATCATCGTTGTTTTTAAGTCCACCTCAGATCCCTTCAAAAAGCAGCGAATCACCGAGTAAGCGGCGAGAACCAGTAAAAAAAACAATAAAATCCCTGATAGGGGATTGGATAAAATCCCAATCCAGTCAAGCACATTGGGTGGCAGATAACCGCTAGTAAACAAGGGAATAACTAAACCAAATAAAGCATTATCCCCAATTAAAGGGATGTAATTGATAAAACTTAGCATTCCTACGTTCAGAATCGATAACGCACATAAAGCAATTGCTATTGCGAACCATCGGGAGCCGGACTGCCGTAAGTGCTCTAAAAACATAGCAACCGGCAATAGAAGAAATACAACCAGGGGCGTCAGATGACGCGGTCCTGTAGCCATTTGCCAGGATTCATAAGAAAAAGAGGAGGTGAAATAGGTATACAAAAATAATAACAGGACCGTAAACCATAGCAGTGCCTGCTCTTTTGTACCGTTCACTTGCCGTCTTAGTAGCAGGATTCCCGGCAGTGCTAACAAAAGAAAAGGCGACAGGGTGAACAATCCACAAAGGGGCGAAAAAAACGAGCCTGCAAAGGCTGTCAGGTCCGGCAATCGGATTCCCAGAAATCCGCCCCTGTGAAATTCCCGAGATGCGATATCGACAAGATGCTGATATCCGGAGTCAAACGGTCCAGCGAAACACGTTGCATGATAGATCATCAGCCCTGCCAGGAGGGGGAATGAACCGATCACAATACAGCCGAACCTTTTTAATTCGTTCATCCAGCATAAATCAGTTGCCTTTAAGCGAGCGAACATTAAATAACCCGCTATTCCAAGAATACCTAAAACGCTTGTATATTCTGTCATCAGTGCGGCACCGCAAGCTAACCCACTTAGCAGCAAAGCTTTCATTGAACCTGAGCGCAAGTGATACCAGATGCAGTAGAAAGCCAGAAAAAGAAAAGTGGCAGCCAATTGATGGCTCATAAACAATAGGGAATAACTAAAAGCGAGAGATCCCAAGGCATAAGTCGTGACCACCCCTTCTGCAATAACAGCGGATACATAATGCAGTAGAAAGCGTCGCAGGAGCAATATCAATCCTAACGTAGGTAAAAGCGTTACAAAAACACGAGCCCAGTACACCAGAGTCACTTCATCATCACTGGAGCTGATGGATTTGAGAGCCCCGTAAACAGGAACCGCAGCAAAAGATAGGAATGGTGCCTTGCTGGGATAATAAAATCCCTCATAAAAAGACAGATCGCCGAGCATCCCATGAGTTTTAAGGACTTCATTCACGCTCAGCTTGTGATTATCCACAATTGCGATGGCTTGCCAGAGCCGGCATAGTTCATTGGGTGAGCGCATATTGGGGTGATAGGAAAACGGCAGGAAGTAAAGCAGGACAATAAAAAAATACAAAACACGAAATCCTGTCAGACTTGATTCATGCAACACGCCGCCACCCAGGCACTTCTTCTCGAACGCCTTCAATGGTTCTGCAATCAACTCCGGTGAACAACCCATTCAACCATCTTCCTGCACAGAATAGCCTTCAGTCCGGACGAACACCTAAGCCGCGCCCTGAATATTGACTCCAATACTACCAGCCGGTATTTGCGGAGGAATGGCCGCAGCAATCCAGCTAATACCTCCATCAACTGTATGATAAGCCAGAGCAGTATTGTTGCCATTAGTTCCCAGCGCAACACAATGTATTCCGTCGGCATAGCAAGCTACATCATTCAGTACTGATAGTGAGACTACATTTCCTCCGAAAAAGCTTGAAGCTGTCCAGCTAGCACCGCCATTGGAGGTGGTAAAGCCTACAGGAATGGAGGATGATCCGGATATTGTTTGTGTGCCCACCGTACTACATAATTGACCTGTAACATCACAGGAAACCCCATTTAATACAATGCCTGCTATTAGAGGAAGCGTCAAACTGTTCCAGGAAGTTCCACCGTCAACAGTCAGGAATGCCATTGGGAAATTATCAGTCCCCATTCCGGAGGGTTGAATACTAAAGCCCGCGGCTATGCAGCGCATGGCACTGGTATCACAGGCAATGCTGTTAAGCTGTCCGTTAGATGGAAATATATTGGCGCTGCTCCATGTTGCAGCGCCGTCCAGCGTAACATAACTCACCGGACTTATCGTCGTGCTGGGAGTCACCGCCTGCGAACTACCCACCGCAATACAGTGGAGCCCGGTGGCCGCGTCGCAGGCAACGCCATTTAAACCATCCAGATTATTGCTTGCAATCGCCTGAGTGGCCGTTTGATTCCAGTCATCTCCCCCATTGATCGAGCTTAAGCTCAAAGGCGCTGTGGTCAGGGGATTAATCTGGGGAGCGTATTTACCCACTGTCAGACAATCAATGATCTGACCATCGCAGGCCGGGCTTGAGAGAATGTACCCCGTCCCGGGCGGCGTAGTATTAAATGCTGAGGGTTGCCATATATCGGCAGTGGCTGGAGAAACATAGTAGCCCATCGAGGCACTGCTAGTATTCATCGAATTACCTATCTGACCTACGGCGACACAAGTCTGCCCAGGCAGATCACAGGCGACATCCTCCAGAGAAGTGAGCAGTAAAACAGAATCATTCACCGGTATCAGTCCTCCCCCTGTCCAGGTATTTCCATTGTCGGAGGAACTGTAGGCAACGGGTGCAGCTATACCTCCCACAAGCCGTCGTCCAACAGCTCTGAAGGTCTTTACAAAACTGCTGCAGCTTACCACTACATTAGTGACCGCCGTGTTGCTAATTGTACCTATGCCATTGCTGACTGTACAAATCTGTGTCGCAGGCTGCGCTCGCACTGTAACCGCATAGGGAGTTCCTGCCGACAATACCGCCGGGAAGGTAAACAGGCCATTGGCATTAATGAACAATGGGTCGCTGCCATTGTTTTGCAATACCAGCGAGCTGCCGCTAGCCAAACCATTCACGTTCCCGCCCACAGTCAGTGCTTGCGGGGGAACTGGAGGTGGCGGAGGAGGCGGTGTGTTATTATTTTTCAGGGTAATTCTTACCGGATTCAGGTTACTCACGGAAAAAATACAATATCCATTCGCTATGAGGCGACACTCCAGACCCAGATTGGCAAGGCTAAATCCGGGGGTATTAATTTTAATACCGGCAGAAGGATACAGATGATTAGGAACGGTCGTGGCGATACTCAGACTCAAAGCCGAAACATTATAATTCTGGCAAGACAAAGGAGCGACGCCATTTAGACAAAGAGTAATATTAACAGTGGCAGTTTCGCCACTGGCCGCTATATTAAAAAATAACCCGGGAATTGCCAGGCAGCTCTGGCTACACAAACCTGCTATTAGAAAACCAATCAGCGTCAATACTTTCTTCATTTCATAGTCCTGATGAGATTAAAGAGTCACTGCACAAACGATCGCATTGGCATGGCCATGACCCGTATTTAAGGTATTTAATAATTGATCAGTTAGTCGGTTGAATCGTCCCTGCCCGAGATAAAAATACCGATATCCGCATTCCAGAGGCAGCTGACCAAACACGTTATTCCATTTGATACCAACTCCCGCCATTGCACTCAACACTGTACTGGTTCGTCCTGAGAAAGCATAATCAGGCAAGGTGATACCACCATCAAGAGAGGTCTCGTTAAAACGGCTGGTTTTGTTGAAATTTGGCCCTACTCCGGCATCAAGGGTGAGTGCATAGTTGTCGCTAAAACTGGTAATATCCGTTTTGGCAGCCAGATAGACAGGCCAATTACTGACTGAATAACGATAGGCCAGATTCGTAAATAATTGCTCCTGTGTGACAATCCCGCTCACTGAAGTACGCGAAAAGTAAACTGTATTCACACCCACAGAAACATTGAACTGTTCGCGCTCAAGCGCGTTGAAGTAGATACCAAGACCGGCAAGCCCTTTAAAGCGGGAATGATCGCTTACCGAAAAATGATCCCCCACCAGATCGACAATGTTAATATCCTGCGCACGCCCGAATGAGGGCCAGAAACCGCCAGCCTGAATTATTACCTTAGGATGGTAAGAGGAAGAAGGAGGTACTGAACTGCCCATATTGCCGGCAATTGCGCCATGAAAGGAACTCATCAGGCAAATGCTCAATAAGCAATGAAAAATTTTTTTTACAGCCATTCATGATCTCCCTATACTCAGCAAACAGCAATATATCAAAGCAATCTCCGATATTGAAGAGAAATAATATTAATTCTGTTTTGTATTCCGAATAGAATGAGGAAGCTTGAATAAATAACGAAAATAATTAAGAAATGCCAAACCTGTATACGTTACCGGAATATATTTGAATCCCCTTTTTATCAAAAAGAGGGTAACCCTGGCGGCAAAATCAGCACTCATAAAACCTCTTCCCATAGACGAAGTAAAGCGGGAATAAATCATATGCCGATACAAAATATCCTGTTCATGGAAATAAACGCGAGCCGCCCTGGCAAAATTTCGTTTGGAGCTCGCATAGTCTTTTATCTTTTTTCTTCCAAAGCAAGGCTGTATTTCAATCTCTGAACCAACCGCCCATACTTCCGCAGGGTAAAGCGCAGGCAATTTTACCTGTTTATACAGTTCAATTATTGCAATAAATGAATCACAGTTTGCTTGCTGGGCAAATTGATATTTTGAGCCATGACAAAGCACCAGGATATCAGCAGTCTTTAGCAGAGGCACTATTTTTTCATAATCTTCATAGTGGTAGTCGACTCCAAAACGCGGTGTAGTCACTAATGCCCCGGCTTTCTCGAGCTGCTGTTTAAGTGCGCTCCCCAAAGCACCACTGGCCCCGGTTAACATAATTTTTTTTCTGGCAATCTGACAGCCGCTTCCCAGAAAATAATCGATTAACCGGCTCACTGAACCGAAATATTTCTCCGGAAAAACATGGTGCAAGGCATGATACTCAGGTGTTACCAATAAACCATTTGAACAGGCAGGCAGACGCTTTACCGGCGAATGATTTCTATCCACCCCTCTCCTGTATACGGACAAAAGAAAAAACCATGCTTCAATAACTATGGTGCTAAAAACAGCCGAGGCTGAAAAAAAGAAGAGGCAAAATAAGCAAGCGATAATCTGAATGAGAAACTCAGGTATTGCATGATAAATTAAATTGTCAGGCCATAAATTGGCATTGATTTCCAGTCGCGAATTTAAAAACTGATGATGTACAAGATGCCATCGCCCTATTCGCCTCAATACGCTGTTAGTGGATTTCAGGCATAAATGAAAGACTACATGGATAAAATCAAAAAAAAGCGTGCTCAGACCGACGATAATCAGCACTTGAATAGCATATTCGAGCAAAAGCAGACCTTTAAGCATTTTGATGGTCAGGTATGGAGAAAGACGCGGCTAATATAGTATAAATACTGTTTTGCAGAAACTATTAAAGCTACACAATAATTATGAGCATTCGATCGGCCGTAATCATCATTCCGACGTTCAATGAATCCGCAACCATTGAAAAAACACTCCATCAGGTTTTCCAGTCAGTATCAAGCTCTGCGCTGATTTTTTATGTTTTGGTTTTTGACAGTGGCTCGATAGACCAAACCAGGGAAATCGTGCTGCGACTGCAAAGCATTTATCCTCGCCTTTATTTGAAGACAGAACCCTGCAAAACAGGACTGGGCTCAGCGTATATGCAAGCAATGCGTTATGCACTGAGCGACATAGGGGCGGACATAATAATTGAGTTTGATGCCGATCTTTCTCACCAGCCTCATTATTTGCTGCCTATGATTGAGCAGTTAGCGGTTTATGATGTAGTTGTAGGAAGCCGCTATGTTGCCGGCGGCAGTATTCCGTCTGGCTGGAGCTGGTACAGACGACTCTTATCCAAAGCAGGAAACTGGTTATGTCAGACCGTATTGACCAGCAAATACAAAGACTTTACCAGTGGCTTTCGGGTTAGCCGCTCGCATGTATTAAACAAGGCTCTGCCCAGGCAATTTATCTCCAATAATTTTGCCTATAAGCTGGAATTATTTTGGTCCCTGCATAAAACGCAGGCCAAAATCATGGAGTATCCTATTGATTTTATTGATAGGTCAAAGGGAAGAAGCAAGCTCCCTGCTAACAGTATTCTCGACAGTTTGCGGGTTTTATTCATCCTGCTGGTCACCCCTCGATGAATGATATCCTTGGTAAAAACCAAATAATACTTTAAACAATTACCAGGAAAATTGTCGCTTTAGATACACACTTTTCAGCGGCAATGTTTATAATTTATAAATTAGAATCTGAACACGGAGTACCGTATGCTTCTCAGAACCTATCAGCTCACTGAAATGCAAATGGATGCATTGACTGATCTCAAAAACAGATGCAAGGCCATTGATGGCGGACTGCCAAGTTTCTACCCGCATATCCTGAGGCAGAAACGAGAAACAGCCAATAATATCCTGTATTATGTCGATAACCGACTGGTTGCTTTTTTAAGCACCTACTTTTTTTATGAGGATGCTTGCGAAGTGAGTGTACTGGTAGAGCCAGATTCTCGCCGCCAGGGCTTGGCCAGCAAATTGCTTTTTAATATTTTGCCGCTTCTCCAGTCAAAAAAAATGAAGCGTCTTATTTTTTCAATGGGGCATAAGTTCAATGACTCATGGCTTGGTCCTCTGGGATTTAACTATCAGCAGAGCGATTATCACATGCTAAGACAAAGTTATGAGCCCATCCTTGTAAACCATTCCACGCTTTCTTTTAGAAAAGCGGTTTTTGATGACGCCGAATTATTGTGCGAAATTGACAATTCCGCCTTTAAAATGGATGTTCCCAGTAATGTTGAGCGCTTTATTCAGATAATGAATGATCCGGATTACAGCATCTATCTGGCAATAAAGGACGAGCAGCCAATCGGCAAAGCGCATATTCACTGGCAAAATGAAAAAGCCACTTTTTCGGACATTGCCATTTTACCGGAATTCCAGGGACAGGGGCTCGGAAGCACCCTTCTGGCTTATTGCATTAACAAGGCGTTGATGCAGGAAATATACAAACTAACGCTTGACGTTGAAACCACTAATCAAAACGCATTAAATCTCTATCTGCGGCATGATTTTAAAATCGCCAGCGTTTTTGATTATTGGGTCATTAATATAGAAAAGATACAGACTTTACTGGAAAGAGGTCATTTCAGCGACGATTCCTGCTGATTTCGAGAATTCAGCTTGACAGATTTTCAACGGCCACTTTAGTATTGCCTTTTACGCTTATGGATAGCGCCTAAGGGTGTGGCATGAAAAAACGTGTGGTCATTACGGGGATGGATCTTGTCTCCTCTATAGGTTGTGGTTTAGACGCTTTTTGGGAGGCTGCAGTGGCAGGCCGCTGTGGTATTCGGCGGATTCAGCATTACGATCCCAGCCCATACCCCACCCAGATTGGGGGAGAAGTGACTGATTTGTCACTGGATCATCTGCCCCAGTTTGACAAAAGCAAACGTTATCCACGCGCAGCGCAGTATGCCCTCTATTGCGCTCACCATGCTATTGAGCGCGCAGGGCTCACGCCTGAGGAATTATCTCTTGCCGGTACATTTATAGGCACCAGTGTAGGCGGTACGCCGGAATTGGAAAGCGCTTATGAAGCCTTTTATAAAGAAAGCTGGAGAAAAATACCTGCTTTGAGCGTTATTCGCGGCATGCCCAATTCCATTGCCAATTTTGTGGCAATCGCTTTTGGTCTTGGCGGCCCAAATTCCACTATTTCCAATGCCTGTGTGTCCTCGGCGGAAGCCATTGGCACTGCTTATCAGCACATTGCACATGGCAGGCTTGCGCTTGCTTTGTGTGGCGGAACCGAATCGCTGTTATGGGAATCGATTATGGCAGCCTGGTGCAAGCTGCGAGTCATGTCAACCCAAAATGACCAACCTCATTTATCATGCCGGCCTTTTGATAAAGACCGGGATGGCATGGTGATGGCCGATGGCGCCGGTATTCTGGTTCTCGAAGAATTGCAACACGCCAAGGCACGAGGCGCCACCATCTATGCGGAAATTATTGGTTTTGGCGCCAGTTGTGATGCCTACCATGTAACTGCTCCGCATACAAAAGGGCAAACCCGGGCGATTGAAACAGCACTTGCCGATGCCAGATTATCAGTAGGTGATGTGCAATATATCAATGCACATGGCACAGGAACCCAGTTAAATGACCTGACCGAAACTGAAACCATCAAAGCAGTTTTTGGTGAACGAGCCTATGAAATCCCTATCACTGCCCAAAAGGCAATGACGGGACACGCCATCGGTGCAGCCGGAGCAATGGAAATTATCGCAACCACCCTGAGCCTGCAGCAGGATATTCTTTTGCCCACTATTAACCTTCACAATACGGACCCGGCCTGTGATTTGGATTATGTGGCAAACCAGGCGCGTCCCAAACGCATTGATATCGCCCTCTCGAACCATTTTGCGTTTGGTGGAGCCAATGCAGCCCTCTTGTTAAGAAGAGCCTATTGATGTCCTTAGCCTCTACAGCTTAGAGGCTAATCTCAAACAATCCACCAGAGCCATGTCTGCCGCCAAATTCGGTCACTCCGTAAAGCTTGTCGGCAGCCAGGCATAATCCCGAGCCAGGATTCATTGGTTGTCCATTAGCGCCTGTAAAAACATGCAGTACTTCAAACCGTGATTTGGGCTCTTCCAGGTCTAATTTGAAGATGGTTCCATAATTGGACTTGGTCGAACCAAAATAATTGGTCGCGCCAAAAAGTGTTTTACCATCCGGGCTAAGAATTAAAGCTTGCGGATGGATCCCGTCATGAACGCTAAACTCATGCAAAACGCTGGACGAACAGGATTCATCGGATAAATCAATCTTGAAAATGATTCCTGAATTATTCCAGTGGCTGGTCTTATAAGCAATCCCATAAATAGCCTGCGTTTTTTCATTTAAGATAATTTTTTCAGGAATACCGCCATTTCGAGAGCCTGCTTCATTGTTGCAATCAAACGAATGTAAATGCTTAAAATGGGGTTCACTTGAATCAGCATTCTCTATCTTAAACAGACTGCCGCATTTTTTACTGCCGCCCAAGCTGGTAATTCCATATAAGTCATGGCCATTCTGACTTAGTGCCAGGCTTGCAGCCGGTGCCGAACCGTTTTCATCTTCCTGACCTTTGAAGGCATGAATGACTTCATAGGCAGGCTGCAAGGAATTATCAAGACTGATTCGATAAATAACACCGGAAGTAGAGCGTGGCTCATTCGCAAGCCCTCCAGATTCAGCGGCACCGTAAAGAAACTGCTCATCAGGGCTTAAGACTAACCCGCCTTTCAAATCATAGCCTTCTGCATAGCGTGTTTCGATGTCGGCCTCATGGAGAACTTGAAAGAAATGCCCATCGGTGCTCATTTTAAAAACATCGCCCTGTAAAAAGCCATTGCGCACTCCATAAAGAAATTGCTGTTGCTTATCCAGCGTCAATTCCCCGGTGAAGTTTAAACGCGCCCCGTCGCGCTGTTTACCTGCTTCCTGCAATATCCCCAGTTCATCCTTCGCAGATTTCAGTTTGAATTGATAGATAAAGGAATCTGTATGACCATACAAGGTTTGATCCTTGCTGATGATTAAGGCATTTTGCGGGGCGCTGCCCAGGTAATAGTCAAAAGAATACAACATCGAGAACGGATATTCCTGACTAATCGCACTACCCCCGTGTAAAAACAAAAATAAACTAGCCCATTGAATCACAGCACATCTCATAAGAATTCCTGGAATACAGTGAAGAATCTAAGTCATAGATCCTAAACATTTTTTTTTTCAAGATATAGAGCTTATAAGATATTTAGACAAGATCTTTGAATTCCGACCTGTTCAGTAAAAAAACCCTCTCTCTAACTCTCTCCCAGGGGGAGAGAGGACTTTAAGGAAGATTCCTTTTAAGAGAAAATCCCCTCTCCCAAGTTGTGAGAGAGGGCCACTGCCATTAAGTTAAGCTCAATTGTATATTAAAGTGTCATCCCCGCGAAAGGCGGGGATCCATCTCTGAGCTTGCCACAATGCCGACTGAGGAATAGATTCCCGCCTTTCGCGGGAATGACAGAAGTCCTTAACTATGGCAGTGAGGGCCAGGGTGAGGGTTAATTATAAACCCCCTTCTGCCTGGCTATTTTTGAATAGTAATGCTTTCAATCACCACAGGAGTGACCGGTTTATCCTGTGAATCGGTCGCCGTCTGACTGATCTTGTCAGCGACGTCTTGTCCTGCTGTGACCTGGCCGAATACATTGTAACCGCCTTGCAGAGTGGGAGTTGGTGCAACGGTAATAAAAAATTGACTGCCATTCGTATTTGGGCCGGCATTAGCCATTGCCAGTACACCTGGCTTGTCAAAACTGGCATTGGTGTTTTCATTATCAAACTGATAGCCAGGCCCACCGGTGCCGTTGCCAAGGGGATCACCACCCTGGATCATAAAACCGGCAATCACGCGATGGAAGGTTAATCCATCATAAAAAGGTCGTTTGACCATTTCACCGGTTTTGGGATCTTTAAATTCTTTTGTACCGGTTGCCAATCCTACAAAATTAGCGACGGTGTTGGGTGCCTGTTCTGAAAATAATTCGCAGGTAATGGTTCCCTGAGAGGTTTTAATAATCGCAGTTTCTGCATGTGCGGATAGTATGCCTGCCATTAAAGTCAATCCGGCAAATAAGGACACGGTGTTCTTCATAAAAAATCTCCCTGTGTTGCATGTGTTTTAAGATGCAGGGTTTAAATCAACCCGCTCTGTTTCGATTAGCAAATATTGTTTCGATAAATCACTCAAAACCTTACTCCCATTCTCGCTGATAAAACAATTGAGTCAACGGCTTTCTTTGGCGCAGCCTTTTTTCTTGCTCCATATCTCCCGTTCAACTAATTAAAATTTGTGCAGACTAGCCAGTTCTACAGCCAAAAAATGAGAAGTCAGCAGAACTTAAAATCTAAACCACGACAAAACTCTGCAATAGCGTTATAATTCCAAACATTTTGCGTGATTGGTAGAATAATCAATGAATGTTACGTTGTCAGAGTTAGCTCAAAAGCTGAATGGTACTGTTTTGGGTGATATGACTATTCCAATATCTCAGCTATCACCTATTGATAATATCATCCCTGGCGCTCTGGTTTTTGCTGAAGGAAAAGACAACCTCTATCTTGCCGAGCAATCGGAAGCTGCTGCCGTTTTAGTTAACCGGCAGACCAGCAGTGCATCCAAGACATTGCTGCAGGTCGATAATCCGTTAAAAGCCTTTATTGAGCTAATCCATTTGTTTTATCCTGCGCCCAGATTACAAGCCAGTATCCACTCAAGCGCTGTCATTGATAAAACAGCGGTTATCGGGAAAGATGTGGTGATTGGGCCGTTTGTAGTAGTAGGCGCGGGCTCAGTGATTGGCGATCGCTCTATCCTTAAAAGCCATGTTCATGTAGGGCAATCAGTAAAAATAGGTACTGATACCGTAATTCATCCTCAAGTCACTATTTACGATCACTCCGTAGTGGGCAATCGAGTAAGCATCCATGCTTCAACAGTGATTGGGTCTGATGGTTTCGGCTATACTTTTACAGATGGCGAGCACCTTAAGATTCCCCATGTCGGCAATGTAATTATTGAAGACGATGTCGAAATTGGCGCCAACTCGGTGGTTGACAGAGCGACACTTGGCTCGACGGTAGTGGGTAAAGGAAGCAAAATTGATAATTTGGTTCAGGTTGCCCATTCAGTTAAACTTGGAAAAAACAATATCCTTTGTGCGTTTACTGGCATTGCCGGCAGCACTATCAGCGGAAATAATGTAATTTTTGCGGCTAACGTCGGCGTTAGCGATCACGTGCGCATTGACGATGGGGTAATCCTTGCCGCCAGAGCAGGCGTTCCACCGCGAAAACATTTAAAGCAGGGTAATATATATCTTGGTAATCCTGCCCGTCCCAAGGATAAAGCCATTGAGCAGGAACTGTCGGTCACTCGAATACCAATCATGCGTAAAAATCTTAAGGCGCTTAGTGAAAAAGTAAATGCATTAGATGAGCGGCTTAACCAATATGAGAACAACGATGAATGATCCTTTAATTCTTGTCGATGGATCTTCCTATTTTTTTCGAGCATTCCATGCTCTTCCACCTTTGACAAATTCCAAAGGCCTGCCCACCGGCGCGGTTTACGGTGTGGCGAATATGATTAAGCGTTTGTTGAAAGACTATCCCAGTTCGCAGTTTGCGGTAGTCTTTGACGCCAAAGGCAAAACATTTCGCGATGACTGGTATCCGGAATATAAGGCGCACCGAGCGCCGATGCCTAATGATCTGTATTGCCAGTTTGATCCGCTGTGCAGCCTTCTTGAAGCGATGGGCATCCCGATGCTGACCATTGAGGGGGTTGAAGCGGATGATGTGATTGGCACTCTGGCCCGATTGGCCACCGAGCAGAATATTTCCGTTATTGTTTCGACCAGCGATAAAGACATGGCGCAATTAGTCAATGCCAACGTGACCCTGGTGAACACCATGACTGGACAGATCCTGGATATCGAGGGAGTTAAGGCCAAATTCGGAGTGACTCCTGAGCAAATCATTGATTATCTTACCCTCATCGGCGATAGCATTGATAATGTTCCAGGGGTGAATAAATGCGGACCAAAGACAGCGGTAAAATGGCTTGAGCAATTTAAGACCCTGGATAACCTCATTGCTCAGGCTGACAGCATAAGCGGCAAAATTGGCGAAAATTTAAGAGAGAGCCTGGCTCATCTGCCTTTGTCCAAGCGCCTGGTAACCATTAAAACAGATGTTGAATTACCGGTGGTGTTAAGCGATTTGCGCATTGTCAAAGCAAATGATAGCCGTTTAATCGAATTAATACGGGAACTGGAATTCAAAGGCTGGCTGAAAGAACTGCTTCAACAAAGCGAAGCCAATGCAATGGAGAGTGGTGAGGAAAGCCTTAAACCCAATTTTGAGATTATTACCTCTGAAGAAAAACTCAAAGCCTTGTTAGGCCAACTGGCTAATTGCAAACGATTTTGTATTAATACAGAAACAAAAACAAATCAATTCATTAATGCAGAAATTACGGGCATTTCCATTGCAATCGAGGCCTCGGATGCGGTTTATATACCGATTGCCCACCAGGAGAGCGGTACACAATTATCACTGCAAAGCGTTCTTGCAGGTTTGAAGCCCATTTTGGAAAACCCGCTGATTGCCAAACTTGGACATAATCTGAAAGAGGATTATACGATTTTTAAGCACTATGGTATTACCCTGCAAGGCATTGCCTTTGATACCATGCTTGAATCCTATATTTTAAACAGCTCAGCCGGAACTCATGATCTGGATTCGCTGTCTCTTAAATTTCTTGGTCACAAGCCGCTTGGTCTTGAAGCGATTGCTGGAAAAGGCGCCCGGCAATTGAGTTTTGATTTAATTCCAATTGAAAAAGCAGCTTACTATGCCGCGGAAAATGCCAGCTTGAATTTAAAACTCCATGAAATCCTTTACGGAATGATGGATCAGCCGCTTAGAAGCGTTTTCAACGAAATTGAAATCCCCTTGCTCACCGTGCTGGCAGATATCGAGAGAAAAGGCGTTTTAATTGACACCCATGCCTTGGCTGAGCATGGCTTACGTTTAAAGGCACGTATTCTTGAATTGGAGACCGAGGCTATTGCCATTGCAGGAAGCCCTTTTAATCTTAACTCGCCCAAGCAATTGCAGGAAATATTATTTGAGCAGTTGAAACTGCCTGCCATCAGTAAAACCCCAACCGGCCAACCCTCAACAGCGGAGGCCGTTTTACAGGAATTGGCTTACGATTATCGCCTGCCAGCCATAATTCTTGAATACCGCAGTTTAAGTAAACTGGTGTCCACTTATATTGATGCCCTGCCTAAATGGATTAATGCAGACAGCGGACGTGTGCATACTTCTTATAATCAGGCCGTGGCTGCAACCGGTCGCCTATCGTCAAGTGATCCTAATTTACAGAATATTCCTATCCGTAATGAAGAAGGCCGGCTTATCCGAACTGCCTTCATTGCGCCTCCTGACCATGTGATCCTCGCTGCCGATTATTCGCAAATTGAATTAAGAATCATGGCGCATTTGTCCCAGGATGATAGTCTGTTAACCGCCTTTGCCAATAATTGGGACATTCATAATGCCACTGCCAGTGAAATTTTCCAGGTGCCGCTGGATGAAGTAACCCAGGAACAGCGCCGTCGTACCAAGGCGGTCAATTTTGGCTTGATTTATGGCATGTCGTCTTTCGGTCTCGCCAAACAATTAGGTATTGATCGGCAGGATGCGCAATATTATATGGATTGCTATTTTAAACGGTATCCCGGTGTTCTCGAATACATGGAAAGGACGCGTCGTCTCGCGCATCAGCAAGGCTATGTTGAAACCCTCTTTGGCCGACGGCTTCATCTTCAGGAAATCAACTCCAGAAACCTCACCCGCCAGCGGGCAGCAGAACGTATCGCCATTAATGCACCCATGCAGGGAACCGCCGCTGATATTATTAAAAAAGCAATGCTGGCTATTATCCAATGGCAAAATGACACCGCCAATACTGATTTTCAGATGATCATGCAAGTTCATGACGAACTGGTCTTTGAGGTCAGGGAGGAATGCATCGAATCCGCCCGGGAAACTATCTGTACCCTGATGGAAAATGTGGTTTCCTTATCTGTTCCTTTAAAAGTTTCCGCCGGTGTGGGGAAAAATTGGGGCGAGGCGCATTAATCGCCTGTAATGACAATTTAAAAGCGCAGGCGTATAATTTTGCAATTACCTGCCTTTTGAGTTGCCAAATGAGTCTATTTTCTACTAAAAACAAATTATCCCATTCGAAAATAGCAGCCTTTGCGAAGGCATTCGATGCCTGGATGGATGGTAACCGTCACTCCAACCAATCGCATATCGATTTATTGTTCAAATGGCTGGATAGCCATGAACATACCAAATTAGTAAAAAGACACCGCGATTTTTTAGCCTTGGCACAGGAAGTAGCGGCATTAGGCTATTCAACGGCTATGGATGTGCCAATTTCCGAAGAAGATTTTGCAAACAGGAAAATTGCTGATTCTTTTGAGCGCTGGCTTGCGAAGAATAATCAGCCGCTGATGACGAGTGCAGATTATTTATTAACCTGGATAAAGGAAGGAGATGGTGCAGAGTATATCAGGGATCGGCAACACTTTCTGCAATTAGTCCAGACATTAGCTAGAAGAGGTTATAAACATTCATTAGACCTCCCTACTGCAGCAGCTGATTTTGAGAAGATTTATAACTCAAGAACTCCATTTTTCGTAATAGCGAAGCAGTTGCTCATAAATCATATAAAGCAGTATACAAAAAAACATCAGGCGGCGAATGTCAGTATGTCTAATGCATTCTTTTTAACGCCTGATCATAAGCTATCATCAACTAAACTGGAATTGGCTGTCGATTTAATACGCGAGCTTAGACATTTGACTAGTATGGGTGATGATAAAGTGCATCTGAAGATACTACAAAACCTGCTGACAAAATATGAGGCAATGTCACAAGCATATAATGGCGATGTTAATCGTCATCGCGGTAGTTTTGAACAAAATATGGATGCAGCCAGATCATTAATAGGGAAATTTTATGACAAATTGCAGTCTGCACAATTACAATTATTGAATGTTCCCTGTAGTAGCGACCCTCTTAATCAGCTTCGCTACCAAACGGCTCAGTACTTTGCAAAAAAACTCGAGGTAGCTCCCAAACAGGATTTCCTGATTCGCCAGCTTTCTTCTAAAGATCTTTCTGCAGAGAAAGAGAAGTATGTGATACAGGCTTTACAAGAATGCGAAGAAGCCGTTAGGGCAAGTGCTAGAGGTGGTAATGACTCGGAATATTTAGCAAAAGAGAAAATAACTCGATTGCAGCAGCTCATTCTTGGAAAAGATCAGGCAGCTCTCAGTGAAATGCCATTGATAAACTGTCTCTTACCAAAATATGGCATGAGTTTCTAAGCCGCCACGCTCGCTTACTGGGCGCGGGGCAAGTTATGCCTTGAGACCTTTCCCCTTAGACGGGCTGGTATCGGCAGGGACATTGCCACCTTGGATTGGCAGTTGGCAGAATAGGTTTTTAAGGTGTGACTAATCCGCTCTGTTGAAACCATTTTCGGCCAGCAATTCACCTCAGATAGTTTTAATCGGTACTGGGCAAATACCCCTGAAAACGCAGCGCGCATCGCAGGTGAATTAGTCCATACAACGAGAGGCACGGCTTTATTGGCCTGCAGCAGACTATCGGCCACGGCAGGGCCGTTACAAGCCAGGCCATCGCCAGCTCCCAAATCGCCGTCCAGAATAATCAAATCGGGGGTTGATTGAGACAAATAATGATTAAGATCAGAACTGCTTGCACAGACGGTTATGCTAACCTGCGGATTAACTTCCTGCAGTAAGCGCGTTAAGCAATATGCGTTAAAGGCGTGATCTTCAACAATTATCACTTGCATGATAACTCCCTTTCTCCATTCCTTTAAAGTATACGATCGAAAACTTAACGGAAGCTTAAGGATTGAAGGAGCGGCTTGGGATTTTATCAGGAGGGGATAAAAGTTATATTGGCTTTTACCCTTTGTTAAGTTGTAGAAATCGCGCAATCATTGCATTAACCTGCTCTGGTACTTCAAGGGTTGCCCAGCATTTGGATCCTATCACTTTACCAATCTCAAATTGAGGCGCTTCCTGCCGTAATTTTTGATATCTGCAATGATGCTCATCGGTGATAATACATAATGCGGGACAAGAAATCTGGCTTAATTTACCTGTAGAATGCCTATCCCATTCGATTAAGCCTTTAAACATTTTCTGCAGTGCTTTTTTTTCAACCTGATTAAAGGCATCTGCCGCTATTTTCCTAGTTGATTCCTTCGCATCAATAAACAGGGCATTGACCAGATCATCAACAAATTCTTCATAATTTGCCGTGTCCAGGGCAGTGATAAACTCCTCAATTTCCTCGATAAATTTTTCATCCATAAAAATCGGCGGATCGATAAGGATAATGTGTTTGATGGGCAGATTATGACTAAGCACAGTATCAAACACTATATCTGCACCATTGTTAAGGCCAATTAAGCAGATATTATCGAGCGATAGTTCTCGGCAAACCTTATTTATTAAAGCGGATAAATCAGCCATCTCGTAGCTTGCGATTCCCTCACTGCCGCTATGGCCAGGCAGATCAAGCCAGACGATATTACCAAACTGCTTCAGTAACTCTACCTGGTAGCTAAAAAAATGATGATTCCCACCGGCATTATGAATCAAAACAAAGTTCAGCTTACCATTGCCATCAATACGTTCATGCGGCCTCATCATTTATCCTTTCGCTATACCCAGGCAATTTAGTGATAAAATCTGCTCCCATTATTTGCGATGGCGTTTTGTAGCCTGCGCTTATCTCTGTTTTCAGTAAGTGCTCAACAATAGCCAGACTGCCCGTGACGGTGAGTGCGTATCCATTCGCTGTAGCAAATCTTAATGTTTTAATATCGCCCCTGGCATTCTTTACCTCTCCCCAGACATAGGTGAGTTGCTTTTGTAACTGCTCATTATCAGGCCCTTTTTGCCCGGCGGCCCTCGATTTCAGAAAATTCTGCACCCACTTGAAGCCTAATAACCATCGCAGATAATTGAGCCTCTTTAGCATCGATACTCGCTTTGGACTCATTGGGATATAGACTTCAATATTGGGTATTCTGGTGGTATGAAAGGCAGTGCTTACATCTCCCCAGGGAATGGTCGTTGCCAGTTTCTCCCCTCGGCCAAAATCAATCGTCCGCGTTTTCCAGGCGAGAGGAACGGTTTGTATTAACCCATTCACCCGAGCTCTACCCCCTAATGCTAATCCTTCTACCGCAGTTTTTGCCGTTCCCGGAGACAGGCCTGATTTTGAGTCAAACCCGAGAGCCAAATAGTTGGCATCAGCAAGCTGTTGCTTTAACTGGGCGGCGAGACAGTCTGTCGGTATCACATCAAAACCAACACCTGGACAAAGTATAATATTCGCGGCTTTTGCTGAACTATCCTGTTTCTGCGCATATTCAAAAACAGAAATTTCACCGGTAATGTCTAAATAGTGGACTCTTGATTGAATACAGGCGTTGATCATTGCCTGACTAGTGGAAGAAAAGGGACCCGCACAATTTAAAACCAGTTTTACGTCAGCGAGTTGTGTACAGAGATTCTGTTGATCGCTTAAATCGAAAACCCGGCTCTGAAGTCCCAGGTCTTTCGCAAACTCAGTGATGGAATGTGAGTCGCGCCCAGCCAGAATGGGATTTAAACCTCTTGATTTGGCTTCTCTTGCTATTAGCTTCCCGCTATATCCATTCGCCCCATAAATCATCCAGTTGAGCATTTTAATTCCTTTTTCAAGCATCTTTGGATACCGCGAACAAGTCGCGGTACGTAGGCTAATGAAGATAGGTGCACAAAAAACCGTCTTTGCGAGCGTCAGCGAAGCAATCCAATGCTCCTAACTGTGTGTTCAAGACTTACTCTGGATTGCTTCACTTCGTTCGCAAAGACGACATATTTCCTATTTATCCACCGACACTTCGAACCAGCATAACTGCCTATTACCAGCCAGTCACTTCTGCAATCGCATCACCCAGTTCTGCAGGTGAGCGGACGGTTCTTACTCCTGCAGCTTCCAGCGCTGCAAATTTCTCAGCTGCAGTGCCTTTTCCACCAGAAATGATAGCGCCAGCATGCCCCATACGCTTTCCAGCAGGTGCAGTAACCCCGGCAATATAGGAAACCACTGGCTTGCTGACATTGGATTTAATAAACTCTGCCGCTTCTTCTTCAGCAGAACCACCAATCTCGCCCACCATGATAATTGCTTCGGTTTGCTCGTCATGCTCAAACAGATTCAAGGCATCAATAAAACTGGTTCCAGGAATTGGATCGCCGCCAATACCGATACAGGTGCTCTGACCGAATCCCTTATCTGTTGTTTGTTTCACTGCTTCATAAGTCAGTGTACCAGAGCGAGAAACGATACCGACTCTTCCAGGTAAATGAATTGAACCCGGCATAATACCGATTTTACATTGGCCAGGGGTAATAATTCCTGGGCAGTTAGGCCCGATTAAACGGGATTGGGTATTGTTTTCCAGATACACTTTCACATCCAGCATGTCCAGTACGGGAACCCCTTCAGTGATACAGACGATCAGTTTTACGCCCGCATCGGCTGCTTCGAGAATGGAGTCTTTGCAGAATGGAGCCGGAACATAGATCACACTGGCATCAGCCTGTGTTGCCTCCATCGCTTCCCTGACGGTATTAAATACCGGTAAATCTAAATGGCTCTGACCGCCTTTTCCAGGGGTTACCCCACCCACCATTCTGGTTCCATAGGCAATTGCCTGCTCGGAGTGAAAGGTTCCCTGCTTGCCGGTGAAACCCTGGCAAATTACTTTGGTTTCTTTATTAACTAATACGCTCATGCTGACCTCAAACTGGTTCTAATAATTTTCTTCTGAATTCATTGAACTGAAACCCTGATACGCTCTGCGTATCAAGGTTTCAGATATTCGTAAATCAGGCCACTGCGGCTACGATTTTTTTAGCGGCATCGGTTAAACTGTCCGCTGCAATCACATTCAGATCACTTTTGTTCAGGATTTCTGCACCTAACTGCGCATTATTACCTTCAAGGCGCACAACAACGGGTACTTTAACATCAACTTCTTTTACTGCGGCAATGATCCCCTCAGCAATCAAATCACAGCGCACAATACCGCCGAAAATGTTGACCAGAATACCTTTGACCTGTTCATCAGAAAGAATAATTTTAAATGCTTCGCTGACTCTTTCCTTAGTGGCGCCACCGCCGACATCAAGGAAGTTTGCGGGTTCACCGCCATGCAGTTTGATAACGTCCATGGTGGCCATCGCAAGACCCGCCCCGTTAACCATACAGCCAATCGAGCCATCCAGCGGAATATAATTAAGCTCCCAGTTGGTCGCATGATTTTCTCTTTCGTCTTCCTGTGAAGTGTCGCGCATTGCCTTCAGTCTTGGCTGACGATACAGCGCATTACCATCAAGATTAATTTTGCCATCCAGACATAACAAATTGCCTGATTTGGTCACAACCAGCGGATTGATTTCCAGCAGGCTTAAATCACAATCAACAAACATTTTCCCAAGTCCAATCATTAACTGGGTGAACTGCTTAATCTGATTATCATCAAGTCCCAGTTTAAAACCGATTTCACGGCCCTGGAAAGGCATAATACCGACCAGAGGATCCATGATGACCTTGAAAATTTTCTCAGGTGTCTCATGCGCTACTTTTTCAATTTCCACGCCGCCTTCTGTAGAAGCCATGAAGACTACTCGCTGTGTGGAACGATCAATTACTGCGCCCAGGTAGAGTTCGCGTCCGATGTCACAGGTTTCTTCAATTAGCAGGGCATTAACCGGCTGACCTTTGGCATCAGTCTGATAGGTTACTAAACGCGTGCCTAACAGGGCTTTCGCCGCATTGGCCAATTCATCACGGCTGGAAACCAGCTTGACACCACCTGCCTTTCCACGCCCCCCGGCATGAACCTGCGCTTTCACTACTGCTTTGGGAGTGGATAACATATCCAGAGCCTGAACCGCTTCTTCAACTGTGTAGACCACATGTCCCCGAGGAACTGGCAAACCGTAATTATTAAATAGCTCCTTTGCCTGATATTCATGTAAATTCATTGCAACACCTTATAAAAAAAACAGACCTGCATACCGCAGGTCAGCCTGGTTAATGGATTGTGAGTAGACTCTATACATTCAGCAGCAAGCGTGCAGGATCTTCAAGTAACTCTTTCACGGTCACTAAAAACTGTACCGACTCCTTACCATCAATTAAGCGATGATCATAGGATAAGGCCACATACATCATTGGGCGGATGACAACCTGGCCCTTTTCAGCAATGGGGCGCTCTTCAATCTTGTGCATACCCAGAATGGCAGTTTGCGGTGGATTAATAATGGGTGTGGCCAGCAGCGAGCCGAAAACACCGCCGTTTGTTATGGTAAAGGTTCCGCCCTGCATTTCTTCCATGCTGAGCTTGCCCTGTCTGGCTCTGCCAGCAGAGTCGTTAATTGCCTTTTCAATTTCGGCCATGCTCATTTGATCAGCATCGCGCACTACAGGAACAACTAATCCTCTATCAGTGGAAACCGCAATACCCACATCATAAAAGCCATGATAAACAATGTCCTGACCATCGATAGATGCATTAACTGCCGGGAACAATTTTAATGCTTCAACAACTGCCTTGGTAAAAAAGGACATGAATCCCAATTTAACACCGTGTTTTTTCTCAAACTGATCTTTGTATTGGTTGCGTAGATCCATGACGCCTTTCAAATTCACTTCGTTGAAGGTCGTTAACATGGCCGCATTATGCTGTGCCTGGACCAGACGTTCAGCAATTTTAGCGCGCAGGCGAGTCATGGGCACACGGCGTTCTTCTCTTGCCCCCATTGCAGCAGCTGGTTGCTGGCTTGCAGCAGCGCTTGCAGGTTGAGCAGATTTGGCTCGATTGGATTCAATAAATGAAACCACATCTTCTTTGGTCAGACGGCCATCTTTACCGCTGCCGGTCACTTGCTGCGCCTGCAAGTCATGCTCAGACAGCATGCGTCTTACTGCGGGACCTGTGGCTTTGTCTTCCTGCGGCTCGGCCTGAGCTGCAGGCTCTGCTTTGGCTGGTGCAGCAGGGGCTGGTGCTGCGGCTTCCCCTGCTTCAATTTTAGCCAGGATTTGGCTGGCTGTAACCGTATCCCCTTCTTTGAACAGGATTTCCGTTAGTACGCCATCCATTGGAGCCGGAACTTCAAGAACAACCTTATCAGTCTCCAAATCTACAAGATTTTCATCGCGGCTGACCCTGTCGCCTGCTTTTTTATGCCAGGCTGCAATGGTGGCATCAGCAACCGATTCTGGCAGCGTCGGTACTTTCACTTCAATAGACATGGTGTGTCCTTCTAAACTAATTGTTATTTTCTCCAGCGGCTATACCGCTGGACCTATCATTTTTAATTACTTAATGCCGCTTGTACCAGTTCTTGTTGTTGCTTGGCATGAAGCAAGGGGCTGCCTACTGCAGGAGAAGCTGCAAAGCTTCTGCCGGCGTAGCTCAATGTTTGCTCCGGGCTCAGACAGTCTTTGATGTTGTGCTGGGAAGAGAACCAGACCCCTTGATTTTGAGGTTCTTCCTGACACCAGACAATTGCTTTTGCATTCGGGAATTTGGCAAGCTCGTTTCCTAGCGCTTTTTTAGGGAAAGGATAGAGTTGCTCAACTCGAATGATTGCAACACTCTCAATTTTCTCGTCACGGCGTTTTTGCAACAGATCATAATAAACTTTTCCGCAACATAATACTATTTTTGTAACTTTGGCCGGATCCATTGTATCCACTTCGGGGATTACTGTGTGGAACTTTCCTTCCGAGAGATCAGAAAGCGGGGATACTGCGAGCTTATGACGTAATAAACTTTTAGGCGTCATTACGATTAAGGGCTTACGGAAGTTTCGAATCATTTGCCGGCGCAGTAAATGGAACATTTGTGCCGGTGTGGTAGGTGTGCAGACCTGTATATTATGCTGGGCGCAAAGCTGCATATACCGTTCAAGACGGGCTGATGAATGCTCAGGTCCCTGGCCTTCGTAACCATGCGGTAACAGCATCACCAGACCGCATAAGCGTCCCCATTTCTGCTCGCCAGAACTGATGAACTGATCAATTACAACCTGCGCACCATTGGCAAAATCACCAAACTGCGCTTCCCACAATACCAGTGAGGTTGGCTCGGAAGAGGCATAACCATACTCAAATGCAAGGACGGCTTCTTCTGAGAGCACCGAATCGATTACCACGAAGTTTCGTTCAGCATCGGTCGACAGGGTTTCCAGAGGAACATAAGAATCCCCTGTTTTAACATCATGCAAAACCGCATGGCGATGAGCAAAAGTACCACGACCGCAATCCTGACCGGAGAGACGCACCTTATAGCCATCATTAAGCAGACTGGCATAGGCCATTGTTTCCGCATAACCCCAGTTCATGGGGATTTCATTAGCAGTCATCTTCTGACGTTCAGCCATCAGTTTGCTGACTACCGGATGCAATTCAAACCCTTCAGGTAATTGCTGAATTTTATCGGAAAGCATTTTAATATCGGCAGGACTTATTGTTGTATCGGCTTTATCAGTCCATTTGGCATTCACATAAGGCGACCAGTCAATCGATATGTTTCCTTCGTAATCACCGTGTACCAGTTCAACAACCGGTTGACCCTGATCGAGACGGTTGCGATAATTTTCCATGGCTTCGTCTACTTGCTCCCTGGAAATAATTTGCTCATTTATGAGTTGGTCGGCATAAATTTCTCTCAAAGGACGCATGCTCTTTATTTTTTGATACATCGTCGGCTGCGTAACCGACGGCTCATCAGCTTCGTTATGTCCATGGCGGCGATAACAGACTAAATCAATGACCACATCGCGTTTAAACTTCATACGAAAATCAAAGGCTATCTGGGTCGCAAAAACCACGGCTTCCGGATCATCGCCATTCACATGAATGATCGGCGCCTGAACCATTTTAGCCACATCCGTACAATAAAGCGTGGAACGGGCATCGAGAGGATTGCTGGTTGTAAACCCAATCTGATTATTAATGACGATATGGACTGTACCGCCAGTCGAATAACCGCGTGCCTGTGAGAAGTTGAAGGTTTCCATTACGACACCCTGGCCGGCAAAGGCTGCGTCGCCATGTATGACCACTGGAACCACTTTGTCCTTTTTTTCCAAATCATTACGGCGTCTTAAGCGGGCGCGAACTGAACCTTCTACAACTGGCCCAATGATTTCAAGATGCGAGGGATTAAATGCAAGAGCCAGATGAACAATTGCCCCGCTTTCGGTACGAATATCAGAAGAAAAGCCCATGTGATATTTCACATCACCAGTCAGCTCTGATTTAACCTTGCCTTCAAACTCCTGAAATAAGGCATCAGGGGCTTTTCCGAGCACATTCACCAGCACGTTGAGACGGCCGCGATGTGCCATGCCGATGATGACTTCATTGGTTTTAAACTCACCGGCCTGGTGGATGATTTCTTTCATCATCGGTATTAATGAATCCCCGCCTTCAAGCGAAAAACGCTTTTGTCCGACATAGCGCGTACCCAGGTAACGCTCGAGTCCATCTGCGGCAATCAAATCGTTGAGGATTTTTTTCTTTTGTTCATTATCAAATTGAGGACGACCGCGGCTGGACTCCATTTTTTTCTGCAGCCACTCGGTTTCTTCATTATCCGAAATATGCATGTACTCAATACCGATACTGCCGCTGTAGGTATCACGTAATGCCTTGTAGAGATCTTTCAGAGGCATTTCAGAGCCATTGAAATTATTACCGACATAAAAGCTGCGGTTCAGATCGCTCTCGGTAAGATGATGATAACCTAGTTCAAGGCTCGGTACAGAGATACGCTCGGCCATATCAAGAGGATCAAGCCTGGCCGCATGGTGGCCATAGGCACGATACGCATTGACGAGATGAGCTATCTGATATTGCTTGCTGTCTTCAGAGCTGACAACCGCTGTTTTCTTTCGGCTTGCGTTTTGCAAAAAGTAATCTCGAACTTCACGGTGCGCTACATCCTGACCATTACCTCTATTTTCCGCAGCCATTTTGCTAAAAACAGCTTGCCAATCAGCAGGAACGGAATCAGGATCCTGAAGATAATCTTCATAAAGCCCATCCACATAGGCCATACTGCCGCCTGAAAGATAGCCTAAAGCCCATTCATTTTGCAAATCACTAGCACTCATTTTTCACTCTCCAAAGGGAAATGCTCTGCTCAATCACATCGTTCGCTGCATGCGTCGCCTGTTCTGATTAATCAGAGCTATCAGAATCTTATCAAGTTTCCTCTGTTAACATTTGCTTGCGAATATCAGAAATCGCTTGCGTCGGATTGAGTCCCTTCGGACACACATTGGCGCAATTCATAATCGAACGACAACGAAAAACGCTAAATGGATCCTGTAATTTATCCAACCGTTTAATAGTAGCTGTATCTCTACTGTCTGCAAGAAAACGCCGCGCCTGTAGTAATCCGGCTGGACCAACAAACTTATCTGGATTCCACCAGAATGACGGGCAGGAACTGGTGCAGCAAGCGCATAAAATGCACTCATACAAACCATCCAGCTTGGAACGCTCCTCCGGAGTCTGCAGCCGCTCACGAGCAGGCGCCACCTCATCATTTTGCAGATAAGGTTCAATACGCTCGTATTGCTGATAAAATTGCGACATATCAACAACCAGGTCACGGATAACCGGGAAGCCCGGCAGAGGTCGAATCACAATTTTATCGGTTTTTAATTGTGACAACGAAGTGATGCAGGCTAATCCATTCGTGCCATTAATATTCATTCCGTCTGATCCGCAAACGCCTTCACGGCAGGAACGACGATATGTAATCGTTTCGTCCTGCTCCGCTTTAAGCCTTTCCAGTAAAGTTAACAGCATGGGATCACTCTTGACGGGGATCTCCATTTTAAATTCCTGCATATAAGGCTTGCTATCAACCTCAGGATTGTAACGATAGAGATGCAGGCTCAATGTTCTGCTTGCCGACATAATATATCCTCTTAATAAACACGTTCTTTGGGTTGAAACGGCTCTACATATTTCGGCTTCACATTAACCGGCCGATAATCAATGAGGTTCTCTTCACCAAAATATAGCGTATGTTTAATCCAGTTCGCATCATCACGCTTTGGAAAGTCTTCACGGCTATGCGCTCCGCGGCTTTCTGTGCGCGCGAGTGCTGATTGCGCTGTCGCATAGGCCGTAGCCATTAAATTGTCCAGCTCAAGCGCTGAAATCAATTCTGTATTAAATACTTTGCTCTTGTCTTTGATACAGGCATTTTCCAGACGTGCTTTCAATGCATCGAGACGATGCAGTCCTTCAGCCATCACCTGGCCAGTTCTGAACACACCAAAATCTTCCTGCATCACCCGCTGCATTTCTGCGCGCAGTACCGCCGGTGAATCACCCTCTTTTGCATCTTGCCAGCGCTGATAACGAGCCAGCGACATGGCGACATCATCATCGGTTACATAAGGCATATCCGGCAATTGATTCGATTGCCATAATTCTTCTACATGCAATCCAGCAGCCCGGCCAAAAACAACCAGGTCAAGCAATGAGTTACCGCCAAGACGATTTGCGCCATGCACGGAGACACAGGCACATTCACCCACAGCGTACAAGCCTTCAACGATTTGATCCATACCGTTGCGATGTGTCAGAACCTGCCCATGAATGTTGGTTGGAATTCCGCCCATGCTGTAATGGCAGGTGGGTACAACAGGAATTGGCTCGACAATCGGATCCACACCTGCAAACTTGATTGACAGCTCGCGAATGCCTGGCAGGCGGGCTTTAATTAAATCGGCACCAAGGTGGTCAAGCTTTAATTTTACATAATCTACACCCTGGGGATCAAAGCCCTTGCCGGCACGAATTTCCAGTGCCATCGCCCGGGCGACCACATCACGGGAAGCCAGATCCTTGACGCGTGGCGCATAGCGCTCCATGAAGCGCTCGCCATCTTTATTGATCAGATAACCGCCTTCACCGCGGCAACCTTCAGTGACCAGTGTTCCTGCGCCAGCAATACCGGTTGGATGAAATTGCCACATTTCCATATCCTGCAGGGGGATTCCAGCGCGCAGCGCCATTCCAAATCCATCGCCAGTATTGATATAGGCATTTGTGGTTGATTGATAGATACGTCCAGCACCGCCGGTTGCCAGAATACAGATACGGGTCTGGTAGAATACAACTTCACCAGTCTCGATGCAGATTGCGGTTACACCAGCTATCCTGCCCTGCGCATCTTTTACCAGATCAAGGGCATACCATTCGCTGAATACATGTGTTTTGGCACGCAGGTTTTGCTGATACAGCGTATGTAAAAGCGCATGACCTGTCCGGTCAGCGGCAGCGCAAGTTCGAGCGGCCTGTTCACCGCCGAAGTTTTTTGATTGCCCGCCAAACTGACGCTGGTAAATACGGCCATTGTCCATACGGGAGAATGGCAGCCCCATATGTTCTAATTCGTACACTGCTTCAGGCCCGGTCTTGCACAGGTATTCGATACAGTCCTGATCGCCGATATAGTCTGCTCCCTTGACGGTATCATACATATGCCAGCGCCAATCGTCTTCATCCGCATTGCCGAGGGCCGCGGTAATTCCTCCCTGCGCCGATACTGTATGTGATCGGGTTGGAAAGACCTTTGATAATAAAGCCACTTTCAATCCTGAATTGGCGAGCTGAAGGGCGGCGCGCATACCTGCACCGCCAGCGCCAATAATTACCGCATCAAATTTATTACGAGCTAAGGCCATTTATAGTCCCCAGAAAATCATGAAGCCCCAGATAAACTGGGCGGATAACCAACCTGCAACCAATAATTGGACACTGAGCCGCAGAACCGTACATTTTATGTAGTCAGTAGTAACAGTCCATATTCCTATCCAGGCATGCAGAGAGAATGCAACCAATGCCAGTAAACTGGCTACTTTGAACCAGCTGCTTTGAGCCCAGGCATGCCATTCGGTGTAACTAAACGGCGAATGGATGAGCAGAAATGCCAGAATAAAAACCATATAGGCAGCAAAATAAACCGCACTGACTCTTTGAATTAACCAATCCCGTAGACCATTTCCGGTCAAACTGGTGACATTTGTTACCATATACATATCCCCAGAAGAAGTGAAAAGATGACCGACGCACTAATGACTAAAATCGCCCCGCGCCGCCCGGATTCCAGGTGTTCTCCATAACCTAAATCCATCAGCATATGTCGTATGCCTGCAAGAAAATGATAAATTAATGCTGCGCCCAGCCCCCAGAACACCAGTTTTGAAAATGGATGGGCCATCATCTCTCCCACTTTGCGAAATGACTCTTCGCTCTGGAGGGATAAATCTATAAAATAGAATGCGACTGGCATCAACACAAATAATAGTATTCCGGAAATGCGGTGTAAAATCGATGCGATTGCCATCGGTGGATATTTTAAAGACCCCAAATCAAGATTTATCGGTCGTTTTTGTTTCACTTATTAGCCATCCTTAAAATTAGAGACAATAATCAACGCTGAATTATCAAAACTCAAGCCAAAACCTCGCAAAGTATACCACTCTGTTTTTTTGAAGCAATTCCACTCTTTGTGAAAGAATGATAATTTTCACAGGAAACTCCTTGCTTTGGTAGGGGTTCTCCTGCTAAAACAGGTAATTTCATTTAATATCATCCTACATGTGGATTCGATGCTTTGCCGCCTGCCTTTATGACTGCCTGATTCTCAGCGCTCTCAGTTTTATTTTGACAGGGATTGCTGTATTTCTGAATCATGGCCAGGCGATCATGCCAGGCAATCACTATCTACAACTCGCCTTATCGTTGCTTTTCTTTTTTTATTACTTCGTTTCTCTGCGTTCCGGAGGACAGACTATCGGGATGCGAAGCTGGAAATTACGCCTGGTTAAGAAAGGTGAAAAGCAATGGCGACTGATTAAACTTTGAGTTACAGCTCCGCAAATTAAGGAGAAATCCCCTCTCTCTAACTCTCACTGCCATTAAGGCAAGGGATTATGTCATTCCCGCGAAGGCGGGAATCCATTCCTCAATTGGCATTATGGCTAGCTCAGAGAGGGGGATCCCCGCCTTCGCGGGGAGGACAGTTTATATACAACTGAGCTTAACTTAATGGCAGTGTCTCTAACTCTCTCTACTGAAAGGGGAGAGAGGATCTTAAGAAAACATGCCTCTGCGAAGCTCATGCGCAATGGAAAATTTATCTCTTCATACCTGGAGTGCCCGCCTGCGGGTGTTTTCGATAAACATCACGCGGGGTGCCTTCAGGATAACCATAGCCCTTGGCGGCCAATACTTTGACATTTTGCAAATAGCGTTCGCCCCAGGCACCGGGGTCGAAATTGGTTACAACCACATTGTAACTGAGATTGATTACAGACTCGAAAGCCTTTCGCTGGCCCAGCTCATGACCACCAAAAGCAATTTGTACTTCTGTTTCCTGATCAATACCACCCGACTTTAATCGTTCGATTAGCAGGAAGATCATTTTTTCTATGGTGTAATACAGTTTGCACATCGACATGCCCGCCTCATACATATCCTCTGCCTTTGACGTGGTCATTTTATGGCCGAAGTCATGGATATTGTAAACGAATTCACGCTCTTGCGAGTTGGGCAGTAATTCAGGCTCGATAACTAAAGGAGGTATTACCGGATCAATAATAGGACTAATAATATACAATTCAAAATTAGCCCAATGCCACCAGAGTTGATAGACCTGTTCTACTAATGCTATAGGGTCCATATCCTGGGCATTTTTAATTTCCTGGCGAATGTCATCCCCAATCAAAAAGCCATCAGAATTATTTGCTTCAGCCATAATTTACACCAGTTCACTATCTATAGACTATCTTAGCTCAATTTAAGGATAGGTGTATCCCTGATAAATAGAAAAAAATTTGTAAATCCTGGCAGCAGTCAACAAACAGTGGTGAATCGCAAGCTATTAGTTTGGAGCGACATACTGATAGTAAACGGGTGGAGTGGCTTTACACTTGAAACAACTGCTCTGACAGGCTGACTTTTCCTGACAGCAGGCAATCACTCCTTTGCGCAGCCACAGATCAAGCATAGGCTGCAGTGCGCCAATATCGACGCCTAATAATCTTGCCAATTGCTGATTACTGGCTACTTTCTCTTTTTTAAAATACTCAAGAATTTGCATAAGCATGTTTATTTTTCCTAACCCCCTGCCAGCGAAGGTAACTGATAAATCCAGTCATGAACAGCGCCAAACCTGTAATCCAGCTAATTGTCTGATACGGATGCTGACCGAATCGCGCCAATTGATAAAATAAAACCGCTGCTGTGTAAGCCACTACAAAAGACCAGATCACTGAAAACCACATTAACTGGCGATTGGCTTCCTGACGAATAGCTGCCATTGTGGACACACAGGGTATATATAAAAGGATAAACAATAAATAGGCAAATGCACCGGCTTTTCCATCAAAACGCTCGGCCATCATGCCATACATTGAATGAGAAAGCTCGTTATCAGGCGCGCTTGCCAGAATGGGATTAATCAACGCCTGCCCGAGATTGGCCAGATTTTCAGGAATTGACCAGAAGGCCGATTGCAGTGAGCCCAGGAGATCAAAGCCGTCAAGCGCCGATTGTCCTACGTGACCCAGTTGTGCATAAAGAGAGTTTAAAGAGCCGACTACCACCTCTTTTGCCAGCATGCCTGTCAGGAGTCCCACCGTGGCCGGCCAGTTTTCCTGGGTTAGCCCCATGGGCGCAAACAGCGGCGTCAGCCATTGACCCAGCAAGGACAAAACGGAATGCGTATCGGCCTCATTACTGCTAATGCCGCCACTGACTGTCAGGGCATTTAAACCGCCCAATAAAATGCAAACAGGAATAATGACCCGCCCGGCGCGCACAATAAAATGTTTCAAGCGAAAGCCGGTCTCTCTGAGCAGGCGGCGTAATGAAGGCTTATGATAAACGGGCAGCTCCAGAACCAAAGGCGATGCCTGCCCCTGCAAAGTGGTTTTACGTAGCAATAACCCGGTTAATACCGCCATCAAAATACCAATAAGATATAATGCAAAAACGACATTTTGCCCCCCGCTGGGAAAAAACGCGGCAACAAACACCGCATAAATCGCCAGACGGGCGCTGCAGGACATAAAAGGGCTCATTAATACTGTTAATAAGCGATCTCGCTCGGAATCCAGGGTTCTTGCCGCCATAATAGCAGGCACGTTGCAGCCGAATCCGACAATCATCGGTACAAAGGATTTACCCGGCAGGCCCAAAAGGCGCATCAGTTTATCGACCACAAATGCCGCTCTCGCCATATAACCGGATGCTTCCAGCAGCGAGAGAAAAAAGAACATCGAGGCAATCACCGGAATAAAGGTCAGTGTGGTATTAATTCCCACCCCAATGCCGTTGGCAATCAAGGCTATTAACCATTGTGGTGTATGTATTTGCGCCAATAACCAGGCACTGCCCTGCACAAAAAGAGTATCGGTAGTAATGTCAAAGAAGTCCTGAAATGCCCCGCCGACATTGATAGCAAATAAAAACATCAGATACATGACGGCGAGAAATACAGGAAAACCCAGAAATCGGTTTAATACAAAACGATCCAGCCGGGCGGTGAAATGCTCGCTGGCATCACTCTTTTTCTGCTGAACGCTGTTCACAATCTCATGAATAAGCTGATAGCGGGCATCCGCCAGGCTGATGTCATAGTCCGCCAGGGAGCCAGCCTCTGAAAAACAGACGCCACCCTCAAGACTCCTCAAGGCGTGGTAATGAGCCAAATGCGGCATCAGCTGCTTATCATCAATAAGGTGCCGGGTGAAATCCTGTAATTCCTTTTCTGCGTCCGCAGGCAGAGACAAGGTTAAGGGCTTACAGGATCCTTTGTGATCCATAATTTGCGCTTCGAGCGCCCTGAAGCCGACTTTTTTATGGGATTGCAAGGGAACGACTGGGCAACCCAGACGTTTTGACAACTGTTCTATCTGTATGCTTACGCCTTGTTGTTCTGCAATATCAGTCATATTCAAAGCGACTATGAGCGGCTTGCCCAACTCAAGTAATTGGCTGGTTAAATATAAATGGCGCTCAAGATGGCTGGCATCGATCACGTTCACAATTAAATCGGCAGGCAATTCCATAACCGCCCGCGAGGCAATTTGCTCATCCTGGCTGGCTTCCCCTGCTGCGGCTGACAGACTGTAAATGCCTGGTAAGTCGGTGATGGCAATGGACTCATCCCGCACTTTAAATGAGCCGGTTTTCTTTTCAACCGTAACACCAGGCCAGTTGCCAATGCGCTGATTTTCACCGGTTAAGCCATTGAACAATGTTGTTTTACCGCAATTGGGATTACCCACCAATAAAATATGCATTATGCCTTCTCCAGAAGCAGATAACGCGCTTCTTCCCGACGCAAACTAATCGATGTGCCACGAACCTCAACTTGTACAGGACAACCCAGGGGAGCCACACGAATAATTTTTAATTCCGCGCCGCGCGTGATACCTAAAGAAAGCAGCCTGCGCCGATAGGAGGGCTCAGTGATGCCAAAATCAAGCAAACGCACACAATCACCTTTTTTTAAATCATCTATTCGCATCTAAGTTTACAAATTGACAGCAATAAAATTAATTCTAACATAAATGATATCGATAATCATTCTCATTTGAATTTTTATTATAAACCAGGAAAATTTCTTATTTAATCCAAACTGGATAAGTGTCGACTTGATCGCCCCTTTCGCCGCTGCAGATAATCTTCCGACTGCATTTCTTCAAGCCGGCTTAAGGTGCGCTTGAATGGCTGGGTCATTTCACCGCTGTGGTAAAGTTCGCTTAGAGGTACTTCAGCCGATAGGATCAGGCGGATACCGCGGTCGTACATCACATCAATGAAATGGATGAATAAAATGGCGTAAATAGTATCCCGTTCACTGAACTTAGGTATTGAACTCACAAAAACCGTGTCAAACTGTTCGGCAATTTCCAGATAATCCAGCTGGCTTCGCGGTAAATTGCAGATTACTCTGAAGTCAAACCAGATTTGCACCTCTGCTTTCATGAGATAGGGAATGTCACGATTCTGAATCTGCAGAGCGCCCGCCTCTTGAAAATGCGGGTCCAATTCAATGAATTGCTTCTCCATTAATGACTGAGTGGCCGGTGTTAATGGGTAGAGATAGGTTTCTACATGCTTTTGCCGGCCCAGGCGATAATCACGGCGTTCTCTGAGCTCAATAATCTGGCAATGGGTTTTAATTGCCGCAATGGCCGGTAAAAAGCGAGCTCTGTGCACTCCCTTCCAATAAAGCTTGTCCGGCGGGCTATTGGAAGTTGCCACCAGGATAATTCCCTGCTCAAACAGGGCCTGCAATAACTCGCCGAGGATCATCGCATAAGCGATATCGTCCACCATAAATTCATCGAAGCATAATACTCTTGTGGAGCGGGCAATATCGCTGGCTATCCGCTGCAAAGGATTTTTTATGCCTTGCAGGGCGCGCAGGCGTTTATCGACCTGCTGCATAAAATGATGAAAATGAAAACGGAGTTTTTCTTTAATAGAAAGATTTTCGTAAAACATATCCATTAAAAAGGTTTTACCGACTCCTACTGAACCATACATATACAACCCCGTAAGAGGCGCTTTCCAGCGTGAAAATAGTGAAAATTTTTTCGGGGCGCTTAGCTCGGTACTTAATTTCTCAAGCAGAAGTAAAACATCACGCTGCAGCGGATCGTTTTCAATATCACCGGTCTGAATAGCTCGGTCATACTGTTCAAGCAGGCTCATAACCTATTTCTCTTGCAATTAACAGCTGCTTTAAGGCAGCCTTTAGTTCCAGCAGTTTTCCATGAAAAAAATGCCCGGTATCCGCAAACCGTATTAATTCAATCTGCGGCTCCCTGGCGGCAAAATCCAAAACGAGGGATAAGGGGACCACATCGTCCTCGTCGCCCTGGAAAATAGTCCAGTCATGAGGCTTGAACAGAGAATAATCGTAGTGATGCACCGGCGGCGCAATGCTGATTAATAAACGATGCGGGCAATACGCCGCACTGCGGTAAGTAACAAATGAGCCGAAGGAAAACCCCGCCAGAATCACTTCAGCATTGGGTACAGCTTCCCGATATAATTGAATCAGCTTCAGCATATCCTCGCTTTCGCCAATGCCTTCATCATATTTGCCCTTTGACTCACCCACACCGCGAAAATTGAAGCGGATACTGGGAATACCCCGCTCTCTGAAAGCACGTGCCATCGTGGTCACCACTTTATTATTCATGGAGCCGCCTTGCAGAGAATGAGGATGTCCAAGGAAGGCAATGGCAGGTGTCATTGATTGCGCGGGAACGTTAAGCACCGCTTCCAGAGCGCCTGCATCGCCTTCAAAACTGAAAGGATGTTCGCCAGGTATATTCAATTTGTCAACAGGTATCATTACGGTCCAGCCAGTTTAAATTAATGGTAAATTATACCCCAGCAGCTTCAAAATGCCAGGTTTTGGGCGACGTGAGTATATAACTCATCTTGCAATTTGATGCACGTGCTTTATGATCTAAGTAAGGAGTTTATTTTTACTAAACAAACTCCCCTAGCACTGACCCGATGGGCAGTGACTTTGACAAACACTTATATAAAATGGAGGACTTGATCCATGAGACAGGTACCTGAATTATTCCCTGTTATAACTCAGACAGGGAGAACATCATGAAAATCACCGATTTCAAGCGTAAAAAAGCATTAGGTGAAAAAATATCCTTTCTGACCTGCTACGACTACCCATCCGCCTGCATTATTGCAGAAACTGAACTGGATTGTGTTCTGGTGGGTGATTCAGTGGCCATGGCTGTTCACGGCTATGAGACAACGGTAATGGCTACCATTGAAATGATGGAATTTCATACTCGTGCAGTTGCGCGTGGTATAAAAAAACAATTCCTGGTCAGCGATCTGCCTTTCCTGGCGCATAAAGGCTCACAGCAGGAAACCGTTGCCAATGTACGGCGTTTACTGCAGGCTGGAGCGCAGGCCGTAAAAATTGAAGGAGGGGATTTGGACACCTGCAAAACCATAGCCCATTTAGTTGCCGCTGGCGTACCGGTTGTGGGTCATATTGGCCTTACTCCCCAGTCAGTTCATCAGCTGGGCGGGTATAAAGTACAGGGTAAAACCCGGGAGCAGGCAGAACAATTACTTAACCAGGCCAAGGATCTGGAGGCTGCCGGCTGCTGCGCTCTGGTTCTGGAATGCGTTCCTCAGAACGTAGCGGAACACATTACCAGCCAGCTTTCTATCCCGACAATTGGTATAGGAGCCGGTGTGGGAACAGACGGGCAGGTATTGGTTTGGCATGATATGCTGGGCTTAAATGACTTCAAACCGCATTTCCTCAAACAATATTGTGAAGGTAAAGCCTATTTTCGACAGGCGATTAATGACTATATTAATGAAGTCAGGCATTCACAATTTCCTGCCGAGGAACATGCTTTTTAAGTCTCGGAAATTTTGGAATTATTGTAGGTTGGGCCCTTGGCCCACGCAAACGGGTTGAACCACCCAACGCTCAACGTTGGGCCAAGGGCCCATAGCCGTCAGGCTAAGAATATCAGATCCCCTCTCCACCGCGCGCAGCGGGGGAGAGGGTTAGGGTGAGGGGGCTTTAAACAAGTTCGCGAAGCGATTCATTAATCATATTTCTGTGGCGATGGTTTATTGCCACAACAAAATGGAATCACTAACGTGATAAATTTTTTAACCCCCTCACCCTACCCTCTCCCCCACGCTGTGCGCGGTGGAGAGGGGATAACATCACTTCTTAGCCTGACCGCTATGGGCCAAGGGCCCAACCTACATATCATTGCAGAATTCCTTTAACTTAATGGTAGTACCTCCAGTTCTCCCCGAGGCGAGTGAGGATTTTAATCTTCTTAACAGTGAGCTACAAAATTATGCAAATTTTTAATCGACTTGAGGACTGGATTAACTTTCGCCGTTCATTGCCAGAAAAAGCAGATATTGGTTTTGCCCCCACGATGGGTAATCTGCACATCGGTCATTTGTCGCTTTTTGAAAGAAGCAAGCGAGAGAATGCACTCACTGCAACCAGCCTCTTTGTCAATCCAACTCAATTTAACCGTCAGGATGATTTTAATCATTATCCCCGCAGCCTCGAAGCCGATTTACAGTTAATGGAAAATGCCGGCGTTGATTTTTGCCTGCTGCCAGAAAAGGAGGCTATTTATCATGATGGTTACACCTACCAGATTCAGGAAAACGAGTTTTGCAAATTGATGGAGGGGCAATATCGTCCCGGGCATTTTAATGGCGTGCTGACCATCGTAATGAAATTATTTAATCTGATTAAACCGGACCGCGCCTACTTTGGGGAAAAGGACTATCAGCAATATCAATTAATCAAAGGAATGGTTTCCGCCTTTTTTATGGGCATCGATGTCATTGGCTGTCCCACAATCAGGGAAGAAAGCGGATTGGCCTATAGCTCGAGAAACAACCGCCTGACCGCAGAACAAAAACAGTTAGCGAATCAGTTTGCGCAAATTTTTCATCAGAACAAATCCTGTGCCGAGATTATTACCGAGCTGGAATCCAGGGGTATACAGGTGGAGTATTTGCTTGATTATCAGAACCGTCGTTATGCTGCGGTCCTGATTGGCGACATTCGCTTAATTGATAATTTTGCCAGAACATGAGGCGATTACGCCTGCGTGCAAGCTTGATTGCCGGCTTTTTCTATGTCAACCTATGGTGATTATAACGCCAACCCAAACTCATTAAATTGAAATAAGCTGATGAAATATAATTTGAAATGGATGATCCTTATTTTTTTCAGCTTGCCTGTTATTGCTCAAGGGGCGGAGTCAGTCATCCCGCCATTGCCAGCCGGCGCATCCACTCAAAATAAGGAAAGCCCGGCAGAAGCTGATATTTTAAGAACGATTCAGACCCTTCGTCAGCAAGGAAGGCTTAAGCAAGCCAAAGAGGCGGCTAAAAATTACCTGCATCAATTTCCAAAGGATGGCGATGTACAGCTGCTGCTTGGGTTGATTGAAATGCAGCAGAATAATCTTGCTGAGGCAGAATCCTATCTTCGACAGGTCCTGTCCAATACCCCAACTTATACCGATGCCCGAGTCGCTTTAATCCGACTTAAATTGCGGCAGAGTCGTTTTGCTGAAGCGAATAAACTGTTGATAGAAGGGCTTAAACTTCAACCAGGACAGGCTGAATTATTGAAACTGCATAATCAGCTGGTGAAAGCAGAAACGCCTGTTCCTTCACCACAAAAGGTAGCGAGTATGCCCGCACCCTCCTCTGCCTCCAGGATAGCACTCAAAATACAGGCGCCCAGCGCTGCCAGAACAGATAATTCAAAAAAACTGCTGGCCGAGCTGCAACAACTAAGACAACAGGGAAAACTGGAACTGGCTAAAGCCAAAGCAATAAGCTACTTAAGCAAAAACCCTGAGGATGGGGATGTTACTCTGGTATTAGGACTTATCTATTATCAACAGCAGCAATTTGCCAAAGCCTCCGGCTATTTTAAAATGGTACTGGAAAAAACTCCCGCCTATGTGGATGCGCGGGCTGCTCTTATTCGCATTCAGCTTATCAATAAAAAATATGAGGATACCAGGGATTTGCTGCAAGCTGGTTTAAAACTCAATCCTGGTAATCACGATCTGAAAGAGCTCGCAAAAAATCTGGCCTCTTTAACTGCGATCAAAAATAAAAAGCCAGTTTCCCCTGGACCGGCAACTGTCGAACCCATTGATCCGCAGTTAGTCAAAGTAAATCAGCTGATTAGTCAGAAAAAATATGAAAAGGCAAAGGTCTACCTGATTCAATTATTGGAAATCCATCCTGAAAATACCAGATACCGCATTGCGCTGGCTGATTTTTACCTCAGGCAACATAATGATATGCAGGCTTTACTTCTTATCAATAAAGGCCTGCGTACTCAGCCACGAAATATTGATCTATTGCTGAAAAAGGGCGAAATTAACACTATTCTGCGCGAATACGCGGTGGCAGCCCGGGTCTATCAGAAGGTTCTGATGCTCTCACCCGACAATCGAGGCGCAAGGGGAATGTTGAATGAGATTAGCAACATTAGCCCAAGATATACCTATGGTGTGAATGAAATTGGTATCGCTTCCGATAACGCCTATGTCGATGATCTTCACTCGATATGGGATTGGTCAACTCTTTACTATAGCCGGGATACAGACTGGGGCCGACTGGGCGGGAGGATTAACTATGCTTCACGACAGAGTCTCAATGCAAACCAATATGAAATAGACATCTCTCCCCGATTCAACCGAAATATTTATGCCGATCTAATGGCAGCCTGGTCCGATCAGCCCGCCTTGTTTCCGGATTTTACCGGTGCTGCAGAGGGCTATGTCAATATACCCAAATTCTTTGAATTATCTGCAGGAGCCAAATACGCGCAAATAGCCAGCACCTATCTAAGCACTTACACTGGCTCGTTTAATCTATATCCCGGCAGTTTGTGGCTTAGCTTTCGCCCTTTTTATTTTGTTCCGCGGGATTCAAACAGCAAGTCCTATTTATATACAGGAAGGGTGAGAAAATATTTTTCTACTGATGATCATTATATCGGTTTGGGTGGGGGCAGCGGCCACAGCCCGGATTTGGCCGATTTATTAACTGTTAATTTCCTGGTTATCAAAAACAGTTTTATTAATGTGAATTATACTTTCCCAATTTTCAATCATCATCTGGTAGTTGATTTAAGTGCCGGATATCAGCGCTGGCAATACCCTTCTGACCTGGTCCGCCGTTTATACGACGGCAGCCTGGGTTTACGATACCGTTTTTAGGCTTGCTATGGCTCAATTTTTAGGAATCATCAAGTTTGTGGTTCTTTTTCAGTTTGCACTCATCTTTATTTTTGTTTTAGCCATGTATTTTACCCGTGGCTATTTTCACTACCGCGCGGGCAAAACCAAAAAACTGGCCGATGAAATTGCCCAACGTCTGAGCGCTTGCCTTAGTGAAGAGCAGGAATTACCTGCTAAAAAATTACGTCAATACATCAAAGCGATTGATGTGGTTCTCATGGTACTAAAGACGATGGAAACTCATCATCAGCATGAGGCTGCTTTTAAGCGGTTCATCATTTATCTCTCAGATAACTTATTACAGCCTGCAGCCAGAAATCTTTACAATTCCCGCAACTGGCTTAAACGCTATTATGCGGCAATTTGCCTCAGTTACGGCTTTGAAAAAAGTGATGAAGACAGGCTAAGTCAATTAGTTCGTGACAATACTTTATTAATATCGATAAATGCGGCGAGCACTGGTATCCGATATCAAAATCCAATCGTTATTAATCAATTGATTACCAGTTTTGCCAAAGGCCGCCATCTGCAGCAATCCTTCTTCGCCCAAATATCGGAAGTGTCCAATTATGATGTGGCGGACATTATTATTGCCAGGCTGCAAATTGAAAGAGAGCCTTATACCAAGTTATTCTGCTATCGACTCTTGAAACAAATCCCTTACACCAGACTTCTTGATTGTGCCATTGACGATTTGCTGTTTGATCTGGTTGATTTACGTATTGGCATCATTGAATACCTGACAGAAGTACAGGATGAGCGGAAAAACCAGATTCTTTATGATTTAGCCTTTGTTCCTCAATGGGAGGTACGTGCAGCAGTTGCAAAATCTCTGGCCAGGATTCACAATCCCAGGAGTATGGATATATTAAGTATTTTATTAACCGATCCGCAGTGGTGGGTGCGGGTGAATTCTGCCACCTCGTTATATGCACAGGGAGAAGCCGGCATAGACATATTAAAAGCACAATCGCCAGAGAATGATAAATTTGCTTACGAGACCGCTCAACGAATACTTCTTTCGGGAAATAGAAAATGACGGGTATATTATTCTTTATCTCGATTTGTATTCTGGTCTATTTTACATTCCTTGGGCTCTGGTATTCCTTCCTGCTGATACTTTCCTTTCCTGAGGTAATCAAGAAGTTTCGCGAAGTGACACTGGGTGATATCAGCCTGTTTATTGATCAACTGACTCAGATACCAATTACCATTGTCACCCCCGCTTTTAATGAGCAGCATCGCATTCTTTCCATGCTTTACAGCGGCTTAAACAGCAATTATAAAAATGTTCGTTTTATTGTAGTTAATGATGGTTCAACCGATAAAACGATGGAAATATTGATTGATGAATTCCAGTTGTATGAAATTCCTACGGTAATTAAGCAGACCATACCTACTTGCAAAGTCAGGCACTGCTTTCAATCAGCTCGCTTTCCTAATCTGATGGTCATTGATAAAGAGCATTCGCCCTATCATTGCGCGGCGGACTCCGTCAATGTCGGCTTAAATGCCTGTCAAACCCCCATTATGCTCACAGTGGATGCCGATACGGTTCTCGAGCCAGAGGCTTTGACTCGCATGATGTTCAGTTTTTTATCAAAAGGCCATTGTATTGTGGTCAGCGGGTCTGTGTATGTACTGAATGAAAATAAAGTCCAGAATGGACGTTTACTAACCACCGATTTACCCAAACGCTTCGTGCCTGCCGTGCAGGGTTTGGAATACTTGCGCTCCTTTCTTTATGGAAGAGCCGGACTCAATGTGCTGGGCGGAGCCATGTGCTATCCTGGTGCATTTACCTTGTTTGAAACACAAAGCCTTCGCGAGGTCGGCGGCTATGATTCGCAAAACTTTTCCTATGATGCGGAGATTACGCTCAAACTGCATCGTTATATGATCAAAAACAGATTTCCTCATTCTTTGAATCATTCGCCCAACGCTTTTTGCTGGACGGAAGTTCCATCAACTGCCAAAAGCTTCTGGAATCAGCGTGATAAATGGCAGCGCGGCATGTGGCGAAGTGCCATGAAATTTATCACGATGTTCGGCAACCCTCGCTATGGAATTGTAGGTTTAATAAGCTTCCCAGCCTTTGTCCTTTTTGAAATTTTAGGGCCAGTTGTCGAGTTCTGCTCTTACTGTACCTTTATCATTGCCTACTTTATTGGGGATATCGATTATCAGGTTATTTTCTGGTTTCTGGTGATGGCCTGGGGATATCTTGCCTATATTACCGTGGCGATGATTTTTCTAAACCTGATTACTTTTAATAAATACCATCGCATGAAAGATGTATTTCGCAGCATCTGGCTGATTCTCGCAGAAATGCTCTGGTTCAGGGAATTTCGTGCCGCCTGTTGTGCAAGAGGAACCTTAAGGTATTTTGTTAACCGCCTTCTGGGAAAACCGCTTTGACAGGCGATAACTTTAAAATCCTTTCTCCTCTGATGTCCTTCCCGCGAAGGCGGGAATCCACTCCGCAATTAGCTTTATAGCTAGCTCAGAGATGGGTCCCCGCCTTTGCGGGGAAGACAGTTTAATATACAACTGATCTTAACTTGATAGCAGTGAGGATTAGAGAGGGGGTTTCTTCTAATCCCCCTCAGCCAAATCTATGCTCAAATTCAGCAAACCACATGTTCAAGCATTTCAGTGATTGTCTTTTCTAATGACCAATGATGTCGATAGCTAATTAAAGAACGTAATTTGCTTAATTCAGGCTTGCGATTTTGGATGTTGATGTAACCGTCGCCGTAGGTTTCTTCCAGGCTTTGAAACTGGATTTCAGAGTTTGATTCGGCCAGATGCTTCACCAGATTGGCAAGCTCAATAATGCTGATATCGTGATCGCTGCCGACATTGACCACTTCACCCACTGCTTTATTACTGAGGCTTAATTCGCGCATGATCTGGCAAGTATCCCTGACATCGCAGAAAGAGCGTGTCTGACTACCATCCCCAAAAACTGTGATTGGCTCACCATGGGTCGCCTGTTTTATAAAACGGGGTAATACCATTCCATAACGGGATGATTGCCGACGACCTACGGTATTAAAAATTCGCATAACGCTGACTGGCACCTGCATTTCATGATAATAAGCCATTCCTGCCACCTCATTACAGAGCTTGGAAACGGGATAACTGGCATGGGCTTTCCCACTGGCCTCAACATGCAAAGGATCTGTCTCTTTCATAGCAATGGGTTTTGAACCATAAACCTCAGAGCTTGAGGCTAATAGTACGGTTGGTTTTTCCTGAAGGCGTGAAACCGCCATCAGTAAACGCTCAGTGGACTGCATATTCACCTCAAGGGTCGCAATCGGTCTTTGCAGAACATTAAACATACCCACAATGGCAGCCAGATGAAAAATAACTTCGCACTTCTGCACGATGGGATCCAGGGGTATTTCCAGCAGGTTGGAATGATAAAATTTGAATTTTTTATTGGAAAGAAAGGGCTCTATATTGCGTAGTTTACCGGTACTCAAATCGTCTACTACAATCACTTCCTCATTTAAATTCAAATATAACTCAGCCAGATTTGAACCAATGAATCCAGCGCCGCCAGTAATTAGAATCGCCATACTAGTCCTTGTTATTAAGAATAGCGTTAATACACTTGATTGCAGCAATCACCTGCATCAGGATTGCACAACCAGTGTAGCGAATTAAAGCCCCCAGTAAAACACCCCGGGTTCATCCAGTTTTTCCTCAGCAAACAAATTGGGAATATCCATAATAACCGCCGGGCGCTCACATTTCATCACTAAGGACTGCAAACCTTTCTGCCGATAATAGTCATGCCCTACGACCACAATCGCCGCAGAGATGGTATTAACTTCGTCATAATCCACCAGATGGATATCATATTTTTTCTCAACATAGTCCCTGTCGGCAAAAGGATCGTGCACCTGACACTGGAAACCTGCCAGTTTTAATTCCTTGATAAATTTCAATGCCAGGCTGCTTCTGATATCTGCCGCATTTTCTTTATAGGTAATCCCAAAAACACCCACCGGGCAATGTTTTACCGGAATATCATACTTGATCAAAGCCTGGACTAATTGACTGATAACAAAATAAGGCATTCCGTCATTCACTTTTCGCGCCGTTAAAATCAGGTCGTGCGGAACGCCAATCCGCTTTGCCTTGAATGCCAGATACAGGGGATCAACAGCAATACAGTGACCACCGACAAATCCAGGTTTGAAAGGCACGAAACTCCATTTGGTTTTAGCGGCCTGTAAAATTTCATGCACATTTAAATCAAGTCCGTGCATGATTTGTGCAAATTCATTCATACAGGCGATATTAATATCGCGCTGGGTATTTTCGAGAATCTTCACCGCTTCGCCAGTTTTAATGTTTGAAACAGGATATAAGGTATCACAGCAGTTTTTATAAACGTCCTCTATCTGTTTTAATGTTTCCTGATTCTGCGCAGAGATCACCTTAATAATGTTTTTTAAATTATAATGCGGATCGTGAGGGCTAATCCGTTCAGGTGAGTAACCAATATTAAAATCAATTCCACAACGAAGACCGCTCATCTCTTCCAGTAGAGGCTGGCATACTTCCTCGGTAGTGCCGGGATAGACAGTCGATTCATAAACAACAATATCGCCTTTCTTCAAAATACTGCCTACCGCTTTAGTCGCATTAATCACCGGTTCGAGATTAGGCAGCTCGTAAAAAAAGGCAGGGGTTGGAACAGTAACAATAAAGAAATTAGCCGTACGAATCTCATGCGTATTGCTGGTAAAAAATACCGGACTTTCCTGTAATTCTGTCTTATTTACCAGATTGTTTTTGTCAAAGCCTTTTTTTAGTTCCTGAACTCGGCTTTCGGAAATATCATAACCATAGACCTTGTATGTTTTACTTAAAGCCGTCGCGAGACTTAAGCCTACATATCCCAGACCGATTATCGCAATTTCCCTATTCATAGATTACGTTCCCTGATTGTCAATGTTAAAAGTATAGTTGAATTGCCTGGTTCAGGTAATACAAGCAACTGTTTTTTATCACTAAGTTTTCAGGGATTAGGTGATGACCATGTGTCAAGTTGATTACCGCTACATCCTGGATGCCGGCTGCCCCAAAAGCTAAACCATAAACAGTATGCGCGAAAGATTGATCTATGCGTGAATACACCCTAAATTTAATAGTAGAGTCACTACTTTCGCTTGAGGGCTCACCTGGAAGGATATGGAAATGTTGCAACCTCATGGATTATTAATACATCAGACAAAACAGGCTTATCATTATCTTCTGTCTCGGGGAAATGACTCCCATGATTAATGATCTCTCCCACCTGAAAGAGTTCAACTTTAGCGATCAACAGGGAGTCAGCCAATCGATATTAAAGGATAAAATCCATCTTTTATACAAGCAGCTTCCTGTTGCTATTTTAGCAGAAGCCTTCGCGTATATTGTGTTTGCCTCAGGCATCTCATCCTATGGCCAACATCTGTTCAGTATGAAAATCTGGCTGGTTTATATGATTATCGTAACCCTGTCAGGGTTAACCTTATACCTTACCTTTCGATTTAAACCACAGGCACTCTCCTATCGGATATGGTTATTACAATTCGCTTTGTTCTGTTTTCTGTCAGGCTCAGGATGGGGCCTGGCCAGCGTGTTGCTGATCCCTGCAGACAGTATTCTGCATCAGGCATTTGCCATCATCCTTATTTTTGGTCTGATTGCCGGAGCCGTTCCATTTCTTTCTCCATTGATTAGTATTTATGCTTTGTTTCTGTTGCCCACTGCGCTTCCTTTAATAATATGGCTTTTTATGCAAAGCGAAATTCATGTTCTGATTGCCTATTGCGCCATCATATACGCACTGGTTGCTTTAGCGAGTAGTCTCTATGCCAATCAATATTTAACTAATGCACTTTCTCTGGCTTATAAAAATATCAATCTTGACAGCATCAATCAGTTACTTGAAAAAAAAGTAGCCCTGCGAACCCGCGAGCTGGAGCAGAACCTTGCCCTGACCCGCTCCACACTGGAGTCCACTGCTGACGGCATTATTGTAGTAAATCGTGCAGGAAAACTCGATTATTACAATCAGAGGTTTCTCGACCTGTGGCAGGCAGCCTTCACCAGTCAACCTCGAATCAGCATTCAGGAATTTTTTCCAACGCTTTTGCACGAGCTTAAAAATCCGGAAGCATTTCGAAAAATATTAGAAAAACTGAGCATTGATCCGGAAAGGGAATATGCTGACGAATTTGCTTTGCGCAATGGCCATATTCTTGAATGGAACTCAAAACCCCACCGCCTGGGGAACGCAGTTGCCGGGCGCGTATGGAGTTTTCGCGACATCAGCCAGCGCAAGCAAATGGAATTGCAGCTTGCTTTTCAGGCTAATCATGATCAGCTGACTGGCCTGCCCAACCGAAAACTGCTCTATGATCGTATTATTCACGGCATTCATTTTGCCAAGCGAAATCATAATAAACTACTGCTTATTTTTTTAGATATCGATAATTTTAAACTTATCAATGACAATCTTGGTCATGAAATTGGCGATGAATTGCTGCAGCAGATTACCCAGCGTCTTAAGCTCGCTACTCGAGAAAGCGATACCCTGGCACGTTTTGGCGGCGATAAATTTGTTGTTTTATATGCGATCAAAAACTACAGACATGCTGTAATGCTCTGTAAACGGATTTTGTCAGTAATGACTAAATCCGTTTATATTCATCCTCATGAAATTGTCGTCACGGCGAGCCTTGGTGTAAGCCTGTATCCCAAGGATGGTACCGAGGTTGTCACTTTACTGACCAATGCCGAAATGGCCATGTATCAGGCTAAAAACATGGGCCGTAATAACTACCAGTTATATGACGAATCCATTCGCAATCAGGCCCGGCAAAGTCTCCAATTACAGATGGAATTGCGAACTGCCCTGGTGAAAAAAGAGTTTTTCCTTCTCTACCAGCCGATAATTCAGTTAAACAGCGGCCAGATTGTTGGAGTTGAGGCCTTGTTGCGCTGGCAACACCCCACGAAAGGGATTATTTTACCTCATGAATTCATCACCATAGCAGAAGACTCCGGTATCATCATACCGCTCGGGGAATGGATTTTTAAAACAGCCTGCACCCAGAATAAAACCTGGCAAGACCAGGGATTAAACCCCATTCGCATGGCCATTAACGTTTCCGGAATTCAATTATTAAGAGATGACTTTGCCGCCTGCATCGATCGCTGCCTCGAAGAAAGCGCGCTTCCACCCCATTATATTGAAATTGAATTAACAGAAAGCGTGATTATGGACAAACAGCAGCAACATATTAATTTGTTGAATGTACTAAAAAACCGTGGCGTTCAACTTTGCATTGACGATTTTGGAACCGGTTATTCCAGCTTAAGCTATTTGCGCGATTTCCCTGTTGCAAAGATTAAAATTGACCAATCCTTTGTTGAAAAATGTCCCTTCGATCCGAACAATAATTCCATCGTGGAGGCCATTATTGCCATGAGTCACGGGTTAAAAATGCGTGTTTTAGCAGAGGGCATTCAAAATGCAGAGCAGTTACAATTTCTCAAAGACTTAGGCTGTGATGAAGGCCAGGGTTTTTATTTTAACCAAGCGCTTTCAGCGGAAGAAATTGCAAAACTTCTTGCCTGATTTCATATCATAAATTCTAGTTTTTTTACAACTAAAAATAAATAGGCTAAAATGAATCCTTTTTAAATAACAAAGGTTAGCTAATGTTTCTCGTAAAAAAAGCCATTCGGCTTCTTAAATTCACTTCTTCAAATCCATTTGACAATCTAGATTCAGCGAGCCTTTACACAACATTATTACAAAGCGAATCGCCTCAGGAACAAGCCATTTATTCTTTATTTACACGTAACAATACCATTGCTCGCTCATTGCAGGAAAAATTACTGTTTCTCTGGATTCAAAAGCCTTCAAGATTAACCAGTACAAATTGCAGTAAATTCTATGAAATTTTGAAGAACTCACTAAGCAATTCGTCCACCAGTCCTCGCTATAAAATGCGTGCAGGATGGTTAATGGCTATTTTATCCAATACACTTCCCGAAGAGTTCAAAAACACGGTCGCGTCTATTGATCAGGACTCTTTTATTCCAGGTTTCGCAGATTTCTACCCAACCAGAAAAGTGTTAGAGTTCTTAAAGGCTATGCGAGTGAGCGCTGAGAATCCATCAGGATTGATTACGAATTACTATTTCGTGTCTACAGCCCATCTTAAAGTCGAGGATATAGAGGAAATTTTACCCATGTACCTGGGAGATTTTAGAAAAAATCAACCCACTTTAGATCTTAACGATCAGCTTTTTCCACTCCTGGCTTTTCTTGAATGCATGAGTGATGAACAACGCCTTAAAGCATTTAATCAGATTGTAAAATGCGTACAAATCGAACCCTTATCCTTTATAAAAGAAATCCTTAGCCGATTTCTGGCACAAGCCAGCGATAATTTGGTCGCTCAAATTAAAAACCAGGTCGCAGATGACTTTGTGAAAAGAAACTCTCCAGAGCACAAAGGCTCCATTAATGAGAAATATTACTGTATCTATGATCTGCATAATTTTATGAATACTCTTATGGAGCAAGCACATCAAGAGAAAAGAGCCGACTTTGCTACACCAGCAAACGAAAATGAATTATCGCGCTTCATTGATGATTTATTTAAAAATCTCCAATCGTATCCGAAAACACTGGCTGCCTATGAAGGAGCTTTTAGAACCTTAATGCAGCTAGTGTTTAGCAATGATCAAGCAAGAGTAATCATTAAAGAGAAAATTGATCAGAACTATGACGCTCAAAAATGCAATATCTATTGTCGTTTCCAGCAGCAGCTGAGGGCGGCCTGCATACTGAAAACCTGCCTTCCAAACACGCTTCAGGCCTGCCAGGAATCAGTGGATTCGCAAACCATGATGTCTGAAGCAATCGCCTCAATCTGAGCTAACACTAAAAATGCTGATTAATTGCCTTGGCGTAGGTTTCCTGCGCCTCGGTTAATTGCTTTTCTGCTGCACCCAATTCAGCCATCAGCACCAGTTGCTGCTCTTTCCTGTCGCCAAGCGCAGATAATCTTGCCGCCAGCGCATCTCGCTGCTCAGTGAATGATTGAATCTGTTCTTCAAGAGAAGCCAGCCATTGCTGGCGAGTGCTTAGAGCCTGCAGCATAAAGCTGGCCGTGTCTTCTGTTTTTTTAACAGACGCCTTACACTGGCATAATCTGACCAGAATATTAATTTTCTGATGGATACGCTCTGCAAGATAATTGGCAGCCTGCGAATTGACTTGTATGGCCAGCCTCTCGATATCCCTTTTAATTTCGGCAATGAAATTGTCGGCTTTGGGTTCAAACTGATAGTGAAAAATGCCCGGCGGCAAGCTTTGCCAGGATATCTGGACGCCGGGCTTGCTCAGATTCCAGGCTAACTCCGGCAGTCTGGATTTAAGGCCTTGCAGCATTATTTCTATGTTTTCTAGCATGGGCTTATACCCGGTGGTGTGTCTGGTTCAAATTCTTTCTCATCAGCGAACTCAGGCTTATGGACCAGCTCATGTGTTTTTAGCCGCTCCAGTAAATAGCGGCAAAACTGACGGCCGCTTTCTTTTGGAAAATCATTCTCAAGCAGATACTGATGACCATCACTGAGAGCATTGATGTTCAAAAAATTAAGCCAAAGCGGATATTTAGTCAGGATAGTGAGCATAAGGCTTCGATCATAGCGCAGCAGTCCATTAATTGCTTTAATCATTTTTGAATCGCAGTCAGGATCCTCGCTTTTTGCTATCTGTTCCAGCGAGCGGTATAAATAACTCACCTGCCATTTTTTTTTCAAAAGCGGCAGAGATTGCGAATTCCCATCCAGCAACTCGCTTACCGCCTGCTGAATATCCTTTCGATCTTGCAAGTAACGCTGAACCTTTCTTGTTGACTGCTCTGGAAAATTGTTTTTGCTCATGAAGGCATGAATTGATTCAAGGGCTTTAATTTCCAATTGATGCAGCCAATGAAAATATTTGTCAAAAATCCGCAAAACACAGGTTTCATCATACTGAATGAGTGCTGCTATCGCGCCAGGAATTTTTTTAGAGTAGTCGTCAGACTCCTTCGCCTTCAGGATAAAGCGTTGCAAACCATGATATAAATACTCTAACTGCCAGGGTTTAAAAAATTTCATCCATTCGGGGTATTCAGTTAGCAAATCTAGAATTGCCTCATCGCAGTGGTTCATCAGAGTGAATAATTGCAAACCCTCAGGCTCTTTTTCAAGTGAGTCTTCCAGCATAAGCCAGACATTTTTCCGATTGTTTCGATACCCTTTGGAGCGAGCATAGGAGTCTTCACTCAAAAAAGTCTTAAAAAAAAGATTCATATTTAACATATCTGCGCCTTCACCGACTCGCAAAATTAATCGACAAATACGATATTGTAAGCCTTTTGAGCAATTTTATAAATAAGAGTTCTAACTTCACCTGCACTCAGAGCTTACACCATAAAGCGCTTGAATTTTTTATTCAAAAAGGTATGCTTTGTAATTGTGGGGCCGTTAGCTCAGCTGGTAGAGCAGGAGGCTCTTAACCTCTGTGTCATAGGTTCGATCCCTATACGGCCCACCATTCAAAATCAGGTACCTAACTTGATTTTATATTTCCCTGCTTGTCTCAGCAATCCAAAATAATTTTTTAAAATGGACCCTCCAGCTAAGGTCTCCTCAACAATGGGTTCGCCATAATCAAGGCGCTTTGCTTGCGCCGAGCATTACGGATCGTGAGGACTGTTCTCACCAGTTTTATCAACACTCTCAAGGTTTTGAATGCACTACGAAAGTTTGAATCCATATCCTTATCTAGGGAGTGTTCATCAAACTGTGTCATTGCTTACAGGCACGCCGTCATCTCGAACGCAGTGAGAGATCTCCCAATCTTGATTTGTGCCAGCATTCGGAGATCTCTCACTGCGTTCGAGATGACATGGCATGACACAGTCGATGAAGACTCTTTTATTTAATAAAAAAATCTGCATGTCTATTAAATCTCTTTCTCAATAAAAAAGCTTGACCCTATAGTAACTATAGGCTTTATCTTGTTCATCAACAGGCAGGAGATAAGAACAATGGCGGAATGGCTGGTTAAAAGTTTAAGTCAATTGACGGGAGTTTCTGTACAGACACTGCATCATTATGATCGCATTGATTTGTTAAAACCGTCGTTACGTCTTGTTAATGGCTATCGTGTTTATACAGAAAAAGATTTATTAAAACTTCAGCAAATTATTGCCTTGAAATTTTTCGGATTTGAACTGTCACATATTAAAGAATTACTCAAGAATGACGGGGATGCCCTGGAACATTTTGCCACCCAGGCACAGGTATTAGAAAAAAAGGCGCATGCTTTGCTGGAAGGTGCTAAAGCATTAAAGAAAATTACCTCAGAGATGAATCAGAGCCAACCAATTCCCTGGAAAACATTGCTTGAACTTATTGAGGTGTATCAGATGACGGTCAAACTTGAGCATTCATGGGTTAAAGACATTTTTAGCCCTGAAGAATTAAGAGAATATGCGGCTTTTAAACGAGAAACGGATGAATCGAAGCAGCGTGTTTTTTTTGAGAAAAAACTATCTTATTTAATCCATGAAGTAGGCAGAAATTTACATTGTGATCCCTCTTCCGAAATTGGTATTCGTTTGGGCGAAGAATGCATGAAGAATATCAACCAGTTATATGGAAAGAAATATGCGCATTTGCGAACTAAACAATTTGAAAAAGGATTTGCCAATGGATTAGGACTTAGAGAAAGAGGTCTGACTTCTGAAGTTGTGAACTGGATGCAAAAAAGCATTAGCGCTTACTGGCAGGCAACTTTTTATGAACTGATTAAAACCTTTGGGGAAATTCCTGAAAAGGATTTTTTATCGTGCTGGAATGAATTAATCGATGAGCGCTGTGGGAATAATTTTGAGCATAAACAAAGGGTCTATGAGCAGTTTTTAAATGATGACAATGTACCTGATGGCATAAAAGACTGGTTAAACCATCTAATGAGAAATAACAATAATATAGGGGGTTAAAATGAAAAATATACCGGAAACAGTGGTGGTTGTGGGTGCAACCCGCGGCATTGGTTTAGGTTTTGTGGAAAAGTATTTAGCTTTAGATTGCAAAGTAATTGCCACCTATCGAGCGACTAGTAACCTGCTTAATCTAAGAAAACAACAGGAACGCTATGGCGATAAGCTAATTTTGTTGCCACTCGATTTGGCTGATACAACGCAAATTGACGCATTTACCAAAAAGGTTCATGAGTCCGAAGAAAAAATAGATTTATTGATATTGAATGCCGGAACAACCGGAAATAATGATGTCCTCAAGTTAGAGCCAAAACCTCTGGATCCAGCCACATTCTGGCCTGAGCTGGAACTTTCCAGGAAGGTGCATGAGGATGGACCATTGCGGCTGATCCTGGGGTTAGAAGATAAATTACAAAATGAAAATGCCTGCATCGTCTATTTAACCACTCCTCATGGCCTTGGTTCAAAAACTGTAGGTATTGACGCGCATGCTATGTCAAAAGCTGGAGGTCAGAGTATGATTTATAGCCGCTGCAAAGCAATGGTTAAAAAATGGGCCGATGCCTGTAAAGAGCCTGAACAACTGGCGCAAGCACCTGGCGCCTTCGCAATTTATCCTGGTTGGGTGAAAACAGATATGGGCGGCTCAAATGCCCGTCTTACAGTAGCGGACAGTGTCGACTCTATGGTTAAGGTGATTGACACTGTGATTAGTACCAAGAAATTTGCTGCAGTTTATTCATATAATGGTTCGGCAATGAACCCTAATGCCTATGCTCCTTCAGAAGAGCTGATAAAAGTAATTGCGTCAGCAGAAAAAGCAGCTCTGAAAATAGAAACGCCTGATGAATCAGCAGAGGAAGTACGCTCGCAAAATCAGCAGATGTCCAATGCCATTCTCCCGACCTTGTCTATTTTTGCGCAAAAAGAGAGTGATGTGCGTACTAGTCCTCATGTCGGCAATTCTATTCCTAATGCCAGCAATTCCTCTTCCGGGGTAATACATAATCCCTAACCCGCGACCTTACGGACAAGCCGCAGGCCGTAGGGGTACGGACATAAAGTTAAGCTCAGTTGTATATTAAACTGTCTTCCCCGCGAGGCGGGGACTTCCAATTAGCCTTAAGTTTTTCTTGACTCCAGTAGATCAATTGTGTAAATAGCCCCCTCGCCCGCGGAAGAAATTTGAGCAAAATACTTATGTTTCTCGCGGGAGAGGGTTGGGGAGAGGGTAAAAAACCGGTTTCAGCTGGAATAAAATCCACATACATTACGAGAAACTTAATATAGATAGGAACTATTGAAAGCTGTTCTAACAATAATTGGAGTTATTCCCTCTCCCCAACCCTCTCCCGCGCTTACCACCTGGATTTTAATCACTTTTCTTGCGCGGGCGAGGGGGCGCTACATCATACATTCTTAATGTCAAGAAAAACTTAAGGCTAATTGGAAGGGCGAGGATTTATCGCTGAACTAGCTGTAATGCCAATTGGGGAATGGATTCCCGCCTTCGCGGAAGGACAAAAGTCCATGACTTAATGGCATTGGGAGTAAGAGATCTTAATAGCCCGGTAAAATTTTTTTTTAATTAAAACCCAGAATTTCATCGCGAGCGGTAATGCTTTGCACAAACTCACCGACTTTTTCAGAACTGCTTATCCCCGCCAATTCTTTCGCATTGAAGCTGGTTTCCGGCATTTTCCAGCCACGTGCGCTTATAAACTGATTGAATTCATTGAGGCTATGAGGTGAATACAAACCCATGGAATTTCGTTTTGTTTCGCATACGGATTTAACCAGGGACAAAATGACGTTAGTTTCAGCGTCATTCAAATTATCTTTGGTCTCTAACCAATCATTGATTCGATTTAAGGCTGCTGCCTTGGCATCAGAACCGCTGTTAAACCATTGCTTTCGGCCGTTCTTTTTGTCTTTAATATTCTCTGACAAATCAGTAATCAACTGTTTAATCTGAGCAAGCGGCGATGGTACAAACTCAATATTATTATCTTGCAAAAGCTTTTCGAGCGCAGGAATATTCTCCTCCCCGATTTTTAACTTATAGCGGGAAGGCACAACAACCAATGGTTCACAGAATCGCATATCCTCTTCGTGATGCATCAAAGTCATCGTCAAATCTAGCAGCTTAGTGAAGATTAAGGCATTCGTGTAGCCAATACTGACCAAGGCCTCAGCAATTCTGGTTTTTTTCTCTTTGTTTTCTGAAAACATAGAGATTAGTTCTGCCGTTTGCTCATCAGAAATAGCGCTGACTTCCAAATCCCCCAGCAGCCCTTGCTGACGATGTTGATTAAGTGCCGCGGCTAAATGCAAAAGGAAGTTATCAGCAGAAATGATTAATTTCTGCCTCTCCAATAAAGCATCTCTCAGCAGCAAAGCGATTACAGTCTGTCCCTCCATTGAAAAAGTTCCATTTTCCCCATTCACCTCACAATGAATCCTGGGGATTGTAAGTTGATCATGAGCAATAATCCTTCTAATTACCTTTGTTATCAGTTTTCCTCTTACTAAGGAGTCCATATTTTCCCTTGCTTCATGTTCTGCAAACAAAGGAATGATCAAATTCTCACCAATTTTATAGTTAGTAATAGCAGCGGTGATTAACTGAACACAAGTTTGCTCTTCCGGGTTCATATCTTCAGGCATTAGCCAAGGCATAAAAGACTCCACATTACTGGTGACAATCGAATTGGGCTATTATCGCATAAATCGACTCATTTGTGTTAATATTTTAAACAAAATGTGTTTTATTAGCCGACACATCACATCACAAAATCTATCAAGGCCTTTTTATCTTTCAAGGCCTTTTTGTATAAAATCACTGATAGCCATATTGGTTCTCAGCAAATGGGGAATAATATGACCCGTGCTTTCGCAATTAAGCTTTCTTTTGATATTTTCAAAATGCTTGTCGACCGTGCGTTTTGAAATGTCGAGAATATCGGCCATTCTCTGGAAATTGAACCCAAAATAATACAGATAGATTAACTCTCTTTCTTTATGAGTTAATTCCTTATTGGCGATAAAATTAAACGGCAATAAATTAAAGTCAAAAGCCTCATCATTTACCATTGACTGCAATCGTTTATCCGACTGTTTCACCTCTAAAACAGCGTTCTGTAAACAGTCTATATGGGCTCTTTTATGCAGCTCGAACACTTCATTCATCTGCACAATAAAATCGCTCGGCAACATCAATATGTTCTCATTGGTTAACAATTTCCGGCAACGCTTGCCTAAATCCTGGCTGATTAGCTTTAACATATCCAGGTTATTCAGCGCGAAATTGCCGCCCTGGAGCGGGTCGCAATGTGCAGCGAAGGTATATATTTCAGTGTAATCAGGCTGTTTATTCGCGATATCAAAAAAATAACGATACTTATTATCCACCAGCACCTCTTTAATCACGTTGGGAAGAAGCGAGTCCTGCAAGACATCGCAGGAATAATAATTGCCGTAATTATTGGAAAGATTATCGATAATTTGTTCAGCATATAATTCATTTTCAAGGAACACATCAATTAAGGTATTGTCTGAAATAATCTGTAAATAGCGTCCCTGTAAATCAAAATACAAATACCCCCAATTGCAGATTACTGTTTTGTCAAAAATGTGCTGATAACAACCCTTGAGATAGGAGGTATACATTTTCATGTGCTTGTAGCAGTTCATTGAAGCTCACCAGGCATCGCGACTATTTTTAGTATAGCTCGCGAATTTAATCCTAAAAGCGAAAGCAGATGCAGAGCATAAAAAGCACAAATATCATATAATATAAACACTAACGCTTATTGTGATGCACCCATGCCAAGAAAACATATCGATCCCCAAAAATTTACTCTTAAGAGGAATGCGCTGAATAAGACCACGGTTAAAGCAGAAAAAACTGCAAAACCAGGTTCCCAGTGGTATTACAAACATCCCAATAATGTCCGAGCTCAGGAGAATACCCTTCCGAATCAGCATGCTTATGAACTGGAAGCCATTGCCAGTGACTTATTCCGTTTTATCCTCGGTCTCTCACGCGCGGCCAAAACACGCGTAGTAAAATCAGACTCTGTCGAGGCTGTAGCATCTCAACACAATCCAGCGGGATACAAAACCGCAAGCCCGGAAGAGTTCGAGGCCGTCATGAAGGATCCCGGAATGGTGTGGGCTCTGTCGGTTCTCAACGAAGGTGATTTGAATCCTGCTAATTTTGGCGTTAATGACAACAACGAAACGGCACATATTGATTATGATCTGAGCCTGGAACGCTTAAAGGCCCGGATGTATGGAACTACAATATATAGTAGACATGGTGCAGTCGATATACCACCCAGTGAATTGTTTGCAGTTCTGCTCCCCCGGATGGAAAGAGATGAAAAGGATTTACAATCAGAACCAGGAAAGATAGAAATCCGGAAAAAATTCTTTCCCATATTGCTGAAAAGCCTTCTGCTCACTCCAGATGTCCTGGATACGATTAGCGCCCGTCACACCGAGCTCCCCTTATTACGAGAGGGCTTAAAAACTTTTATGGCTGAGCAACTGGATCCTGTGGACAAGCTTCTTGGCTCAAAAGCCCTTGCTGAATACCTCATCAATACTAACTTTCAGCAACTCGAACCTGAGCTTAAACAGTTTTTTAAATTTGAATTTAAATTGAATGAGCGCGAAGCAGACAGATTATTGGCAGCCATTGAGGATCGATTTATCAGCGTGAAACTTTTATCTTTTGATAAAAACCCGGAACTGCTGAAACGCTATGTAGAAACTCCCAGGAGTGAGGAGGCTCAGGCAAAACTCCTTAAAAATATGAGACTGCTGGCAGCTACTCATTCACTTGAAAATATACCAGCCCTATTGCATCGACTGGGTAAGGACCATTACGCAATCAGTGATTTTAATGATACCAAAACACTGGAAAGCTATCTGCCGAAAATACGGCAGGGCGAAGCCAGTCAGTGTAAACGAGTCCTCGGTCAATTATACCGGGAAACTCAGTCACCTGATTATACAGGTGACAGCCAACAGTCTGTTTTAATCAAAAAAAATTTGCTGGGCCATCAACTGGAATCCAATGATTTCAGGGCAATCAAGGCAACCTCTTATACCATAGACACCTTTGCAGATGACCCGGATTTATTGAAAAAGTATTTAACTCAATACCACCAGAATGATTATGAGCAGTACAGTGTCATTCTCAAGCAATTATGCGAACAGGCGCAACAAAGCAATATTCCAAAAGACTCCTCCCAGTATCGTCTGCTCAGTAAATTGCAGCAGCTGGATGACTACAAGCAGCAGCGAAAGGGACAAGCAGAATACAAGCATTATCACGGGTACTTTTTCGGTTACTCGAAAACCGAAAAGCTGGCGGCTGTTAAAGGAGGAGAGGAGCAGTTGCTCGGCATTACTGCTGTTCTTGATAAAAAGCAGGAGAAAGCCTTAAATCAGGGTGAGTTAAAAAGCAGATGGAATGGTCCATCTTGAGTAAGCATTTTTGCCGTCTTTGCGAACAAAGTGAAGCAACCCAGATCGAAACTGGAAAAAAGTCAAGATCTGGATTGCTTCGCTGACGCTCGCAAAGACAGATTTTTATGCACTTATCTTAACCTTCCATCAGCTTATGTGGCAAACTTTCCAGACGACCGGCCTGAGTGACCACCACATAATCGAGTTTGCGTTGCAACTCACTGATGCTATCAGCACCGGCATAGGTTAAACCGGAACGTAAACCGCCAATAATATCGGCAATGGTGCCATCCTGAGTGTCACGATATTGCACTTCGGTTGCGACTCCCTCAGCTGTTTTCCATTCATTCATTTGCCCGTGGAAATCTTCCTGCGCTTCACGCGAAGCCATGCCGCGATAGCGCTTGACCTTGCGTCCATCTTCTTTGGTAATAACTTCCCCGGGCGTAGGCTCAGAACCCGCCAGCATACCGCCAATCATTACGAAATCAGCGCCAAAAGCGAGCGCTTTCACGATATCTCCGGAGGTTCTAATCCCGCCGTCCGCGACAATGGAACGATCAGTCCGTGCGCACTCCTGTATGCAGGTTAACATGGGGATACCGAAGCCGGTTTTAATACGCGTGCTGCATACGGAGCCGCCGCCGACTCCTGCCTTAATAATATCAGCGCCGCAAGAAGCCAGATAATCAGCGCCGGCATAGGTAGCGACATTTCCCGCCATAATACAGCGGTCGCCGACGATTTTACGAAGCTCCTTCAGCATCTTGCCCACATACTTGGCATGACCATGCGCCACATCTACGCAAAAATAATCAGCCCCCGCGTCGCGCAGCGCCTCCGCTCTTTGTAACTCCGCATCAGAACATCCCACCGAAACGAACACTGGCCCAAGACATTGCTTAAACTCGCTGATATTCTCCTCAATACTTAAAAAGCGATGCAAAGCGCCCATGCCGCCTTTGCTGTGCATGAAATTGGCCATTTTGCTTTCGGTGATGGTGTCCATGTTGGAACTGATCACCGGCAATTGCAGCTTGAGCTTACCCAGTCTGTCTTGCATGCTGATATCAACGACACGTCGCGATTCATGATGATTATAAGCAGGCACCAATAAGACGTCGTCAAATGTAATGGCTTGAGTGTGCATTGTTTATCCTTTGTAAAACGCGTACTATAAATGGTCTGCCGCATAATGTGCAAGCCTTGATCGCTCTCCACGCGTTAAAGTCATATGCGCACTGTGTTGCCAATGCTTAAATCGGTCCACGGCAAAGGTCAGTCCCGAGGTCCTTTCTGTTAAATAAGGTGTATCAATCTGCTTGATATCTCCAAGGCAAATAATTTTGCTTCCGGGGCCTGCACGGGTCACCAGGGTTTTAATCTGTTTGGCTGTCAGGTTCTGCGCTTCATCGATAATGATATAGCGGTTCAGAAAGGTACGGCCGCGCATAAAATTCAATGAGCGGATTTTGATTTTATTCTGCAGTAAATCCTGGGTGGCACCACGCCCGAAACTTCCCCCTTCCTGCGAACTGTGAAGCACCTCAAGATTATCCATCAGAGCACCCATCCATGGAGTCATTTTTTCTTCTTCTGTTCCGGGTAAGAATCCAATATCTTCACCTACTGGAATAGTAATGCGAGTCATCAGAATTTCATTATAACGATTCTGATCCAGTACCTGGGTCAAACCGGCAGCGATAGTCAGCAGCGTCTTGCCGGTACCTGCGGAACCTTGCAGAGTAACAAAATCAATATCCTGATCCAGCAAGAGATTTAAAGCGAAATTCTGCTCGCGATTACGCGCATTAATTCCCCAGACGCCATGTTTGGCCTGCGTATAGTCTCTGGCAACCTGAACCACCGCATGCTCGGGTGTGAGTTGTTTAACAATGCCCTGGAATTGATTATCGCGCGTACTGATGCAGTCATTATAATACCAGTGCTTAATCAGCGGACCGCTGATTTTATAATACGACCGTCCCCCTTCCTGCCAGGCATTCATATCCTTGCCATGCGCATCCCAGAAGTCATTTTCCAGAATATGGAGACCACTGTGTAAAAGATTAACATCATCAACTACCAGATCATTGTAATAATCTTCCGCTAAAATCCCGAGAATACCGGCTTTTATACGCAGATTGATGTCTTTAGAAATGATAATGACCTGACGCGGGGCGAACTGTTTCTGCAGGCCAAGAGCGGTCGCCAGAATGGTGTTATCCGCTTTGTGTCCGGGGAGAGAAATTGGCCTCACCCCTTCAAATTCATGGGTTTGAAAAAACAGGCGGCCGCTGCCTTTGTGATCATGATTACTGAGAACGCCATTTAGCGGCAAACCAGCCACAACCTCCTGATGAGTAGCATGCGCCATTAACTCCACCAGCATACGGTTCACCTGGCGTACGTTGCGCGCCACTTCCGACAAACCGGTTTTATGACTGTCAAGCTCCTCGAGAACAACCATGGGTAAGTAAATATCGTGTTCGTCAAAACGATAAATAGCAGTGGGATCATGCATCAGGATATTGGTGTCGAGTACAAATAACTTTTTAGTATCCATAAGACCGCCTTATTATAGTAGTCATCAACACAACTCACTCCCTGCATAGATCATGCCTGAAGTGCTTTCAACTCATCCAGAACTTCCTTCACGTGATTGTCCACGCTGACCTTGCGCCATTCCTTGCGCAATACCCCTTCAGGATCAATCAGGAAGGTGCTGCGTTCAATTCCCCTGACCTGCTTGCCGTACATCATTTTCATTTTGATGACATCAAACAAATTACAAATGGCTTCATCCTGATCACTTATTAATTCAAATGGCAGTTCCTGCTTGCATTTAAATTTATCATGCGAGCTAAGACTGTCGCGGGAAATTCCAAGAATTTCAGCATTGAGATGTTTAAATCTGGAGTGGGCATCACGGAAATTCTGACTCTCCAGAGTACAGCCGGGTGTCGCGTCCTTTGGATAAAAATAAAGCACAAGCCATTTGCCGCGATAATCACTAAGTTTCTGCTCAAGATCATTTGTGGCAACAAATTGAAAATCCTTAACCAGTTCACCTGTTTTCATAGTAATTCCCTGATTTAAAGTTAATATCCTAGTACAATTCGCAAGAAATAACCTCTCTTTTTATTAATCTGCATACTATAAATCACTTACTCAGAGTATAATTCCAACATTTAGTAATCCGAAGAATTCATTATGTCAAACGACAACTCTAAAAACTCAAGCATTGCGCTTAATAAAAAAGCACGGTTTGATTATTTCATCGAAAACGAATACGAGGCGGGGATCGTTCTGCAGGGATGGGAAGTCAAAAGCCTGCGGGCAGGAAAAATTAATTTGTCCGATGCGCATGTGATTGTAAAATACGGCGAGGCATTTTTACTGGGCGCCCAGATTCAACCCTTGCCCACTGCTGCCGCTCATTTACAGCCAGACCCCACTCGCACCCGTAAATTACTGTTAAACCGCCAGGAGCTTAATCAACTCATCGGCAGCGTCGAACGCCAGGGATATACCTTAATCCCCTTGTCTCTGTATTGGAAAAAAAACCGCGTCAAGATGAAGCTGGCTTTGGCAAAAGGTAAAAAAACGCATGATAAGCGGGATAGTATCAAAGAACGTGACTGGCAGCGTGAGCGGGCAAGGCTGATGAAGAAGCGTTGATGAGGCAGGTTATTGCAGACTAAAACTTAATCCCTTACCCAGCCATTCTCATCATAACACACCATGTCTTTCCAGGTTATATTTGACAATAAATCATTGAGAGTTCTAATCTAAATGGATGAGGGCTGGTGCTATTGTCATTCCCGCGCAGGGATGACAGTTAAATTTAATTTATGGACGTGATCAGCAGCCCATGTTACACCCTGTTCTTCAGGCAAGATCAGGTTTTACAGACTCTAAGGAGAGAGCTATGCCAAACTGCACCAGGATGTGCCGGTTTTTGTTTGTTATTATGCTGTGGCTGCCCTTTGGCCTTTCTGCTGCACCAGCAGTTAAAGCGATGGTAATTTTTGGCGACAGTTTGTCTGACACAGGCAATACAACCCACCTGCTTAAAGCATTGCGGCAAGATGAACATCCTGCCTTTCTGGTTAAACCTCTTAAAGTGTTTGTAATAAACAAAATGACTGAATTTGCCAATGATTACTATGTGCCGCAGGTGGTACTGGATTCAGGTATTGATTTGGTCACCCATTTTTTTGATGAGGATTTGGCCCCCTTACTAGCCAATTTAATCGGTAAAGTGAGACAGGTTCCTGTTTTGCCAGGCGATCCCTACTGGCAGCATCATTTTTCAAATGGCCGTATCTGGAGTGAATACCTGGCGCCGATGCTTAATGTCGATCGTGAGGATTTGCGCGTTTTCGATGATCAGGCATTTGGCGGCAGTTGGGCGGTGAGCTATGATTATCAACTGACTGTGTGGAATTTAATCCGCCATCCAATCAATACTCTGAAAACACTGGTGGTCGGAAAATTAATTCCCCCGAGTCTTGGATTGACGATTCAATCCTATTTATTGGTCCATGAACGCCTGGACAGCCAGACGATTTATTTTGTGTTCAGCGGGGCTAATGACTATGTTAACGTCTTAAAATTTGAGGACAATTATAATCCGGCGGTAATGAACAGCTATATTGATAATGTGCTGGACGGCCTGGGTTCAGGGGTAAAAAAACTGGTCAGCGCAGGAGCCACGCATATTGTGGTCATTGGATTACCTGAAATTGGTCATATTCCCAAATTCAACCGTACCTATGACCGTCCGGTTCTTAATAACGCCATTCAGCAGCATAATGAACGCCTGGCTCTTCGAGTTGAAGAATGGCGGCTGATCATGCCTCAGGTCGACTTTCTCTTCATTCCCGTTCAGTCTTATTTTGAAAAAGCCTTAAACAATCCGGAACAGTTTGGCATAAACAATACCATGGATGCCTGCATCGATATTAAACTTCCAATGTTCAATACGCTTGTCGCTTCCCCATTCGCAGGAAACTACGTTCTTGAGTATTTGCAGGTTCTTCACTATCGCGACAGTAATTTTGCGGCAGGTGATAAAAATTATCATGTCTGCGATAATCCGGACGCCTATTTATTCTGGGACGAATTACATCCTACAACCCGTGTTCACCGCTATCTCGCCTATGAAATTTGTGAGGCAATGAAAGAGCATGGTTATCGAACTCAATGCCAGACACCTACAAATCTTTAGATTGTGGGGGTTTTTGTGGCATAATTTCAGGTTCTTTACAATGAATAAAAAGCCCGGTCTTGTTATATAGGCAATAATTAAAATATGAAGGAGCCATTATTATGTGTGGAATCATCGGAGCAATCTCCCAACGAGATGTGAGTCGTATTTTGCTGGAGGGTTTGCGCCGTCTGGAATATCGTGGATATGATTCAGCAGGTATTGCAGTTATCGATTCGCATAGCCGTCTGAAACGTGTTCGCATGCAAGGCAAGGTCCAGGCATTGGCAGACGCCATGCAGGAAACCGCCATTGCCGGTACGACAGGGATTGCACACACTCGCTGGGCAACTCACGGAAAACCCTGCGAACTTAATGCGCACCCTCATTTATCACATAATGAAATCGCCATAGTCCACAATGGCATCATTGAAAACCATGAAGCACTCCGGGAAGATCTAAAGACCAAAGGCTATCAATTTACCTCAGAGACCGATACAGAAGTCGCCGCTCATTTAGTTCATCACTTTTATCAGCAGCATGAAAACCTTTTGCGTGCTGTCCAGGAAGCAAGCTCTGCCATGCATGGGGCTTTTGCCATTGGCGTGATCCATCAGCAACGCCCTCATGAGCTCATTGCACTACGCAAGGGAAGCCCGCTTGTGATTGGCATAGGAATCGATGAGATGTTCATTGCCTCAGATCCGCTGGCCTTGCGGTCGTTCGCGCAATCGGTGATTTATCTGGAAGAAGGCGATAGCGCCCGGCTGCATAAAGGACAGGTAGAACTGTTTAATGCACAGCTAAAACCAGTTAAACGTCCCCATCATCCGCTGGAAGATGATGGCCAGTCAGCCAGCAAAGGCCCTTATCGCCATTTTATGCTGAAAGAAATTTACGAACAAACCAAGGTTTTGACCGATACGCTTGAGGGCCGTATTCAAAGCATCGATATACTTAAAGCCAGTTTTGGAGAACGTGCGAATCACATTTTTCCGCAAGTCAGGCAAATCCATATTGTCGCCTGCGGCACCAGCTACCATGCCGGATTAGTCGCGCGCTATTGGCTCGAATCTCTGACAGGCATTCCCACTCAGGTTGAAATTGCCAGCGAATATCGATACCGCGACGTTGTTGTTGAAAAAAACACTCTTTTTATCACTGTTTCTCAGTCCGGTGAAACAGCCGATACACTGGCTGCTCTTTACAAGGCAAAAAATTCAAACTATCTGGCCACATTGTCCATTTGCAATATTGCCACCAGCACTCTGGTCAGAGAATCTGATTGTGTTTTCCTGACCCGCGCAGGATTAGAGATTGGCGTGGCATCAACCAAGGCGTTTACTACGCAATTGGCCGCCTTTTTAATGTTGGCTGCTGCATTATGTAAAGACGAAAGAGCGAATACAGTATTGCAGCAGTTGCAGGAATTGCCCTCATGCTGTGAGCGCGCTTTGCAAATGAGTAATGAAATTGAGAGCTTATCGGCATTATTCGTTTCAAAATCCCACACCCTGTTTCTGGGAAGGGGAACGCAATATCCCGTCGCTCTGGAAGGCGCACTCAAATTGAAAGAGATCTCCTACATTCATGCGGAGGCCTATCCCGCCGGTGAGCTTAAACATGGCCCTCTGGCGCTGGTTGACAAACATATGCCGGTCATTGCCGTCGCTCCCAATGATGAATTACTTGATAAATTAAAGTCCAATCTTCACGAAGTCAGTGCACGTGGCGGCCAGCTGATTGTTTTTGCAGACGACTCTCACAAATGGCAGCCCAATGGGGCCAGACTCATCCCTGTTCCCGCCTGTGGATCATGGATAGCCCCCATTGTTTATACCATTCCTTTGCAGTTACTTGCCTACTATGTAGCCGTAGCCAAAGGTACGGATGTGGATCAGCCGCGCAATCTGGCCAAGTCAGTAACGGTAGAGTAATCCTGTTATTAATAAATTGAAAAGCGGTATTCGTTCTTAATTTATTGATTGAAATTCACCTGGCCCGACCGTTTACGATCGGGCTATGTAAAAAGATAAATCAATGAGTACTCCCAAATACCTGCTTATTGTATATAATCACCGCTGAAAATCTCGCAAATTAAATACTGATAAGTATATAATGCTGGCGATTTAACAGTTTTGTCTTACGGGGATGTGAATGTCACAAAAAATGCTGTCGGCTGCAACCATCATTGCACAGGAATTGAAAGTGAATGTTTCTCAGGTAGAAACCAGCATTCGCTTATTGGATGAGGGCGCCACTGTTCCTTTTATTTCCCGCTATCGTAAAGAAGTAACGGGCGGACTTGATGACAACCAATTGCGACACCTGGAATCGCGCCTCTATTATCTGCGCGAAATGGATGAACGTCGTAATGTCATTCTTCAGTCGATTAAAGAGCAGGAAAAATTAACACCAGAACTTGAAGCCAGCATTCTTGCCGCTGACACCAAAACAAGGCTTGAGGACTTATATCTGCCCTACCGCCCCAAACGCCGCACCAAAGCACAGATTGCCCGTGAAGCAGGACTCGAACCGCTGGCCACATCGCTCCTGGCAGATCCCAACTTATCCCCCGAACAGGAAGCGCTCAAATTCATTAATGCTGAGGCAGGCATTGAAGATGAAAAAGCAGCACTGGAAGGTGCACGACAAATCCTCATGGAGCAATTTGCAGAAAATGCTGAACTGATTAACGAGCTGCGCGAGTATTTATGGCAACATGCTGTTTTAAAATCAACAGGCAGTGCCACCAGTAGCGACAAGAAAAATAATGCCAGCAAATTCTCGGATTATTTTGCTTATGAAGAACCATTAAAAAAAATCCCCTCTCACCGTGCCCTGGCATTATTCCGCGGGCGTCGGGAAAGCGTTTTACAATTATCGCTTCAGCTCAATGACAATGAGAATTACGGTGAAGAGCATGTGGGCCGCTATTTCGGTATTGTCGATCAAAAACGTGCCGCTGATGCCTGGCTCCAGGAAACAGTCCGTATGACCTGGAAAATTAAATTATTCACCAAACTTGAGCTTGAATTACTGGCCCGTTTACGAGAAGCAGCGGATGAAGAAGCAATCCAGGTGTTCGCCAGAAATTTACGCGGCTTACTGCTCGGTGCCCCAGCCGGACAAAAAATTACCATAGGTCTTGATCCCGGCATCCGTACCGGCGTGAAGGTGGTAGTCGTTGATATCACCGGAAAACTGCTCGACTACACTACTATCTTCCCCTTTGCACCACACAATGAATGGCATCAGTCCATCGCTGAGCTCGCCAAACTGGCTGCCCGCCATAATGTCAATCTGCTCAGTATTGGCAATGGAACCGGCTCCAGAGACACCGAGCGTTTGGTTGCTGATCTGATGAAAATGTATCCTGATCTGAAATTGACTAAAATCGTGGTGAATGAAGCAGGGGCTTCTGTCTATTCCGCCTCCGAATTAGCAGCCAATGAATTTCCTGATTTGGACGTAACATTACGCGGCGCTGTTTCCATTGCCAGACGCCTTCAGGATCCTCTGGCAGAGCTGGTTAAAATTGAGCCTAAGTCGATTGGTGTAGGGCAATATCAGCACGATGTAAATCAGACACGTCTGGCGCGTAGCCTTGACGCAGTAGTAGAAGACTGTGTGAATAGCGTTGGGGTCGATGTCAATACGGCCTCGGTTTCTCTGCTGACTCGCGTTTCAGGCTTAAATGAAACCTTAGCGAAAAACCTGGTGCAGTATCGCGATGAAAATGGTGTATTCAGCAGCCGTGAAGAACTGAAAAAGGTTCCGCGCATGGGAGAGAAAACCTTCCAGCAGGCTGCCGGTTTCCTGCGGATTATGAATGGGGCAAATCCACTTGACGCCTCTTCAGTACATCCGGAAGCCTATCCTCTGGTTGAAAAAATACTGGCCAGACATAATGTTGAAATCCGACAAATTATTGGAAATCATAAACTCCTGAACAGCGTTAACGCCGCAGAGTTTGCCGATGATCAATTCGGTTTACCCACCATTCGTGATGTGCTTCGTGAGCTGGAAAAACCTGGACGCGATCCACGTCCTGAGTTCAAAACCGCCTCCTTTAAAGAGGGTGTGGAAGATATTAGCCAGCTGGAAACAGGTATGATTCTCGAAGGCGTCGTCAGCAATGTGACTAATTTTGGTGCCTTTGTCGACGTCGGTGTTCATCAGGATGGTTTAGTTCATATTTCAGCAATGACTAATCGCTTTATCAGTGACCCGCACACTATTGTAAAAGCCGGCGATATCGTCAAAGTGAAGGTGGTCGAAGTCGACAAGGAACGACGACGAATTGGCTTAAGCATGATTCTTGATGAGGAAAAGTCAAACGTTTCGGTGAGAAAGCCCGGCAAGCCAACCGAATCAGCCAAAAACCCGGGGCCGAAAAAAGTATTAAAAGGCTCTAAGCCAGCCCATGATAAGAAACAGCCCGAAAAGCCGGTTAAAAAAGGCGTGTTTAATACGGCAATGGCCGATGCCCTGTCCAAATTGAAACGTGGTTCCTGATATGACTGATACTCCGCGCGGCGAAATTACCATTCAAACATTGGCCATGCCTGCCTCAACGAACGCCAACGGCGATATTTTTGGCGGCTGGATTGTTTCGCAAATGGACCTGGCGGCCGGAGTATTGGCAAAGAAGATATCTCATGGCCGCGCAGTTACCGTGGCGATTAACTCAATGACATTTCTAAAGCCCGTACACGTAGGTGATGTGGTCAGCTGTCATGTTGAGTTAGTCAAAACGGGTAAAACCTCAATGACCATCGCTGTTGAGGTTTGGGCCGAACCTGGCGCCGCTGTATCTGGAAAATATAAAGTAACCGAAGGTATATTTGTTTTTGTAGCCATTGACGAACATGGAGCGCCAAGACAGGTACCTCAGACCCCATGACTGAAGACTTTACGAAATTAAAACAATGGATTGAGCAGATGGCGGCGTTAATTGAAAATAACGCCGATCCAGAGCCCCATTATGTGAATTCTTTTCTCCAGGAGCCTCATCTGGCTTCTCAGCTGGTTGATCTGCTTGATCATATGTCTGAAGAGAAACTGGAGGAAACACGCTCCTATTATTCAGCCTGTATCTATGCATTGGATATTTGTGTCGCTCAACTCCAGTCTGCACTGGAAAGCGGCAGTAAATCGGCGATTAAAATTCTTGATCAGCTGATGTCGCATCTTGCTCGTACTATCAGAACCGCCTCGCATACGCTGAGTTTCTGGCTGCCTATTTTAAACGCTTTTTACGATGTGCATGCCGAACTGTCAGATGAGTTGCGCGATGCCTATCTTGAGCTGGCGGGGCAGGAAGAAGAAATTAGTCCTGAAGAAGAAGTTAATCATCTTAAAGCCATCCAGGATATGATTAATGAATTATCAGAGCTCAGTATTTTCGATATCGCCGAAAACTTTTTTGCTCAGAGCTATGCCATGCCGGTGGAGTTCTTTGCCGATCTGGTATTTGATCTCTACAGCATTCCGGAAGGCCAGGATATTGCCTTACTCATGTTGCTTCACCCCAAACACTTCGTTCGGGAAATAGTAATCGCAGCCCATGAGGAAATTGTTAACGGCGTAACTTTCAGCTCTGCGTCGCTGACCCGCTTGCAGGCTATCAAGAATTGGTATCCTGCAGAATATCATGAGCAGTTTAATCGCTGGATTAAAATCCAGCGGAAAAAGGGAGTTATTCTACAGCCCCCTCCTCACGGGGAAATTAAGCGAATCAAGGCCAGTGAAGTGGATGGAAGCGGCGCTCAGGGGCTATTTATTCATGTAAAGCTGGGCCGAAACAATCGACTTTGCGGCCTGCTATTCAAAGATGAAATAGGAATAAAGGATGTCTGGGTCACCCCAATAATGACCACTGCAGAAATAAATCGTTATTATGAAGAGGCCTTTGACGATAGTGTGACCTTGCGTGTGGTCGATCTTGATTACCACCGTATAATTTGTGAGCATTTTCTGGCGATGACACTTGCCAAAAATGAGGTTCCTGACCTGCATTTTCTTGAAATGCAGGAACTGCTTGGAGTGCATTTCACGCCGCAGGCAATCGATATTCCAGCTTTGATAGAGGACCTGTCGGTTCAAATCCATCCCTTTACTCCTGAAATTGTTGAGATGTCTTTCAAGCGTTCAAAAAGCTGGTTGAAAAATAAATCATTCACCGAATCCTGGTATATCGAGAACGCTCATGTCGATAAGCTGGTCAACCGCTGCAGCAGTTTTGTCGAAGGGATCAAAGTATGTTCTATCGATGAAGCTACCGAGGAAGTGTTTTCCGAGGAGTTTGAAGCCCGCCGTGAGAAGTGGCTCTTCCATTTTTTATGGATTGCCCTCTGGTTAAAAGCCTCCAGCCGGGCCAATGAAAAACTGTGGCAAGACAGTTTTTTCATTGCACACGCCATCTTTAATGGCACTCCGCTCAAAGATATTCCAGTAATGCAGGAAATTGTCCGCCAGACAATCTACAACAGTATCGAAACAATGAACGAACGCCGCACGCATTTGAACAAAGAATAAAACACCGCACTGCTTAAATATTGGGGATTGTCACTTAAAGATAGTAGCGCTCTTCAATTAAACTCTCATAGGGTATATGTAATTCTTTATGTAGTTTGGCAATTTGCGGTAGGGTTAAATGACGTTTTCTATTCAAAACATCACTAACGCGACGTTTCGGACCAAGTTGTTTCGCGCCCCAAAGAGCCTCAACTCGCTCGAGAGCAATCTTATAATCACCCTCATTATGAATTGGCTTAATCATTTTCAACCTCCGAGGCATTCACCCGATCATACTCTTTGTGAGTACCAACAAATTTAATAAACATGGCTAACCTGGAATAATCCATAGCACAAAGAATTTGGTAACATCAATGGTTAACCCCCCGTCCTCCTGCTCTCTACCATTAAGCTAAGCTCAATTGTATATTAAACTGTCCTCCCCGCGAAGGCGGGGAACCATCTCTGAACTAGCTATAATGCCAATTGAGGAATGGATTCCCGCCTTCGCGGGAAGGACATAATTCCTCAACTTAATGGTAGTGCCTCCCGCTCTTCCCATCGCGTTGCGATTTCCCACCCCGTAAACATTACGGGGCGTAGTCAATACGGGAACAAAAAACAATCGAAAGTGAATATCATGAACTCATCATTTATTTGCGATGAGGTCAATCATGAAAATCGTTTTATTAACTGGCGCACCCGGCAGCGGTAAAAGTACTCAGGGCAACGCCTTAATGGCATTGAACAGCAAGTTTAAGCATTTGTCTCTGGGCGAAGTGGTTCGTCGTTATCTCGAAAATCCCGAACATCCGATCACAAAAGAATACAAATCACTGATAAGTGCTGGAAATTTATTGCCAGATCAGGTTATTAAACAGATCCTGGCTGAAGAATTAGCCACAATTACTGACCAGGATAGCGTTATTTTACTCGATGGCTATCCACGCACCGAGGCACAATACCAGGACTTCGTTAAAGGATGGGGGGGAACCTGCAGCTTTAATTCATCTGGATATCGACCAGGAAACACTTAAAGAGCGTCTGACAGCTCGTGAGGATTCTCGCTGTGATGATAATCAGGATGCAATTCAAAGACGTTTGAATTTTTACCAGCAAACTACTCTGCCCTTGATCAGGCAAATCAAGGAAAATCTCTGCAAAAAAGCAATCAGTATCCGCAGTGCGGAGGCCATTCGACCCACCAGCCTTTTTATTTATGCTAATTTGCAGCGAATCGATGAAGTCCATACTGTCTTGCAAAAGGGCAATGAAGTTCCAGCACAACAACCCCTTATTGACAGCGAAATAAGACCTGTCGGCTTAAGATCTGTTTTATCGCAACTGTGGAAAACCGGCATCGAGTACAAATCAATCAAGTCCTTGCAGGAAAATTACAAGACACAGAATTTATCCTTTTCTCTGTTTAATAAAAAAATGGTGTATCTTGAAACCGCAGCTGAAGTAAGACAAGTACTGGAATCTAAAAGCCATTTAGGTCATGTGTATCGGCATTTCTCACAGGCTGCCGGCTTGAAATACGAGTTTGTCGCCACTGATTCTGGCGATGACCGTCATTTTGTCGACCAGCAACAGCAGGTGAATGTATGGAAATTAATTCACAGTGCATTTGGACAAACGATTAAGAGTGACCGGCAACGCATCGAACGTTTAATTGATGTACACCTGGACCGCCATTTTTTCGCCACAAAAACCTTTGAGCTGGATACAGCATTCGATACATTTTTCAGCAGTTTCTGGTCAGAGTATCTTTTTGGAAACAATGTATCTTTAGAAGCTTATCAGCAAACACGTCATCAGATACTGTCGGCGATGAAGCAATGCTTTTATAGCAATTATTATAAAAGCCTGGATCCAAGCGGCTTAACGTCCTGGCTCTATGAACTGCCCGTTAATAAAGAACTGCAGGCCGCTAAAAAAGCGATTCAGGAATATATTGGCAAAGCTACAAGTCAGTCGATGGTCAAACGCTTTGAGGCGGATTTGAATTATTTTAATGAGAAAGAGCAGCTAGGTCTGGATGCGAAAACAATTGCTGCGATTGTTTCTGATTGTGTTTTTGATCTGATTTTTGAGCCTGACTTTCTTGAGAATGTCATGTATGAAGCGCTTGCCATAGCCGTCAAAGAACATGCCGATCTTCGCGATCCAATGGTGCGTGCTCGAATCTATGAACAAGGACTGGATAAAGGCTATCTCTTCCCTATACGCACCCGCATTCTGGATGAAGATATCCAGTTGGCGGATGGTACCAGCCTATCCGCGGGCACAATGACCTGTCTGAACCTAAAGCAAGCGGGCATTTATCATTCGGCGGGCGCAAGACGCTGTGTGGGACAGGCTTATACGCATTATTTTAAAGAACATTTTTTCAACCGCATTGAAGCCGTTGACTTTAAGGTAAAGGAAGTCACTGAGCCTGCTGACAGACAAATTGGCAATGAAAATGTACCCGTTTCACCAGAGCGATATCTGGTGAGCTGGAAGTTAAGGCGAGATGAGGCCATGCGCAATATGTCTTATCACGCCTACAAGGGAAATCGCTTCTTTGATGTATTAAAGTTACATGAAAATTCCGGTTTGAATACCCATATGGTCAGACAGATGACATTAAAAATTCAGCGCTATATAGAGAAAAACAGTCTGGCCTGGAAAGATGTGGTTATTGCTACTGCTGAAGTGCGCGGGATTCCTGTTGCCTCTCAAGTTGCCGGTCGATTACAACTGCCTCTTTACACTATTCGCAAAAAAGGCGGATATAAGATGCCTGATGAAGCAGTGCAACGCGAAAATATACAAAAAGGCTATGGCGATCCGGATGTACTCGAGCTTCCTACTGATAAGATTAAATCTCTGGCAGGCAAAACGGTCATTTTTCTGGATGATGGTATAGCAAGCGGCGAAAGCGCCGAAGCTTGTATCAAACTACTGCAAAAGCCCGTTTCCGAAGGCAAGAAGCCTGCGGTGGTTAAAATGGTTATGACATTGTTACAGCACGATTATGTACAAACCAGCAAGTTATCACAGCTCCCTCTGGTAAAAACTTTATTTGATTGCCGTTCCAAGGCAGCGGTGGTATCTGAAACCAATCAGGCTTCAGAACAGACTGGTTTAATTATTCGATAACACCGCCCATGACTCACTGCCATTAAGTTACTGTAGGTTGGGCCCTTGGCTCAACCTACATGCATTACAGAGTTTCCTTAACTTAGTGGCAGCGCACCCAGAATGATATCATGGAAGAATGATGAGCAATTCAGTGCTAAAAATACTTGGATCCTCAGAAGCGCCTTTGTCTGTGCAAGGTGTATTAATGTAACCAGAAAAGATTAACCCAGACATACAAGGTAATCATGCCAATTACGGGAATTATTAAGAAGGCAAGAAAAACATGGGTTTGTATACGGTTTTCAGCACTTGCGCGATAGAATTTTCTGAGCTTTTTTAAAAGAGCCATGTCATACCTCGTTTCATTAATGAGAATCGCAGCCGTCAAGCGAAGGCTTACAGTTATTTCTCTCATAGTTTCAGTATAACATCCCCTGCTTAAATGAGGGATTTCTTTCCATAGAACTCCAGAAAAGCACGTACTTTTGGCAACTCATAATCATAGGCTTGGTAAAACAGATAAATTTTATAGTTTTTAAATTCCAGCTTGGGTAATATTTGAATTAACTCGCCACTATTCAGTTCATTTTTCACTAATAAATCACCCGTCAGAAACAGGCCATGTCCATCTTTACAAGCTTGATTAAGTGCGTCGAATTCATTAATTAATAAGACCGGCCGGTTTATTGGAATAGTGCTTCCATCGGCTAATGGAAGGTGATGATTTGGCGCTCTCAGCGTATGAGAAATAAAATGCGCGTTAGCAAGATCACCTTTACAGGCAGGCAATCCATAGCGCTGCACGTAACTGGGAGCGGCGCAGAGAATATTCTTAACGGTGGATACGTAACGTGCTTTCAAGTTATTGGTGTAAGGAGGAATTTCAGGAAAACCCATCATGATATCTGCTTTGGCGTCTGCCAAATCGTCATCTTCCTCAGTCAAAAGGAGTTCCAATTCAATTTTTGGAAAGCGCTCTCTGAAATCTTTTAAATGAGCGAATAGCCATTTCCTGGCCAGGATTGTTGAAACCAAAACCCGTAAACTTCCCTGGGGCTCTGCGCGTCTGTTTTCAATAAACTGATCCAGTTTATTAATTTCATTTTCAATAACCCGGCATCGCTGGTAGAGCCTTTCTCCCATTTCCGTCAGGATGACGCGACGTGTACTGCGCTTGAAAAGCTGAATCCCAATTTGCTGCTCCAATCCTTTAATTTGCTTGCTTAGCGCGGTAGGAGTGATGTGCAAACTGGCTGCTGCACTGGCAAAATGCAGTGTTTCCGCCGCTTTGATAAAGCACTGGAGCGAGTGATTAATTTTCATGATCGGCCTTGATATTATGAACCTATGGTTCATAAATTATGGAAAACAAATCGTTTTATAAAGTGTATACCATCAATCTATAATATCCATAGATAACGAAGGGGTTAAATAAATGAACTATCAATTCCATCATGTGGGTATTCCAACTACTGAAGTCCGCCCTGGCGAGCGATATAGTGCCCCGTTTAAAATGTATACCTCGGGCGGAGAGGCTCCAACTCGTATCCAGTACCATCGCTTTGAAGAAGGCTGCCCTTTGCATCCACTGCTACAGACCAAACCTCATGTCGCATTCAAAGTCGATAGCATTGATGAGGCGATCCGGGGAAAAAATGTCATTCTGGAGCCTTATTTTCCTTTTGAGGGTTTTAAAGTAGCGGCGATTGAAGAAAATGGCTGGCCTATCGAATTTATTGAGACCAGTCTGTCTGAAGAAGAAATTTGGGGTGGAAGCGCTTATAAAAATTCGGTAATTTATCCTGAGAGTGAATAGATGCCAGTGCATTAAATCGCATCCTGTGGATAAGTTTGTTCATAAAATTAGTGAAGCATTCTAATTATGTATGAAATAATAGACAACCAATTGATAAAATTAATTTTTTATAAGTATACCTTGAGCAGCAGCTCTGTGGATAAGTTTGTTAATACTTTCCTGTTTGTTTTAATAAACTGGGACTTATAATAATGCATCTCTGACAGAGCAGCGAGTCTGCATCATTGCGGGCCTGGTCAGTTGGTGCAATTGCTGGATTAATAAGGAAAATTATGGCCGCTTCAGAAGACAAAGTGTTTGATGATCTCTTTGTACAAATTTCCAAAAATTATCGTAACCTGTTAAAGACCAATCTTGCGGTGTATTTAAATGAGTTTCCCGATTTCCCTGAACTTCTTGAATTGCTGAAGAAAAAAGGCTTTTTCAAGGGGAAGGAGGCAATTCCTTATACAGCCGCAGACTTTATCAAATCCTTAAATTTAAGTGAGCAGCAATTGCAGGCCACACCGGTCGAGCTGCTTGCCTCTTCCTCGCCCATTCTTGATGAAGCAAAAGAATATACTTTCCCTGCCGAATTGAGCGATCTTCATCAGGCATTGAATTGTTATGTGGAATTAATTACTGATGTTCTGCAAAATAAACTGGCCCAAAAGCCCTATGAAAATCCGGGCGCTCAGGAGAATGTCACCGAGCAGGAGCATGCGCTTGAAGCGGGTAAGCTGAGCCTGATATTACTGAACCGATTAGAGTATGTCCTGGCCCTGCTATGTCATGACATAGCCCGTCCATCCATAAATGATCCTGTATATGGTCATTCCAGGCATTGTCAGGAGGGAAGTGATATCCTGGCACCACTTGGTTTAAGCCTGGATTACGCAGGTCATCATGCATTTGCAAAGTATTTACTTTACCTATGCTGCCCTTCATATAAACAATTGATCAGCAATACTTCCAAATCCACCTTAAAAATTCAGGAACAAGGGCTTTCGGCAGAAATTGAGGATCTGAACAGCATGGATGTGCAAAGCCTTGCTAAAACATTTTACATGCTAATGTTTATGAGATTAATTGATGATGAGAGTAAGGTTTCAATCATTGACGTAAAAAGGCAGTTGCGGGGCCGACCGCTCGATTTTTTTGATGCAGAAACGATTCAAACCCTGGTTTGCAGGCAACTTGGAAGACATCTGCAGGAGCGACTGGCCAAAGGCGAAGCTATTCAGGAAGTTAGAGATGCAATCGAATTGAAGCTTAACAAAGCTTTCACGTTGCTATTACGTGCCAGAGACGCGAGCAATGCTCCTCAGTTGTATGAAAAATACAAGTCAGTTTTAGATGAAATAAAACTCTCTAGCCTGTCTGCTCAAGAGCAGATAACCATTTAGTGATAGTCTTTGCGAGGGTTAGCGAAGTAATCCAGTGCCTTGCTTTGTTCAGGTTTCATTCTGGATTGCTTTACTTCGTTCGCAAAGACGATAGGTTAGTGGCTTGATCTTTATTTATGTACCAAGCCAGCCGCAATGACCGGTCAACCGGGCAGCTCATACAGCAGGGCTTCTAATGCTGAGATCTGCTCGGCATGGTTCCGTAGTGTTTATGAATCGCAGTCATCCAGCTTGGATTAGACATATCTGGCCAGTTATCTTTATCGAATCCCGGGGACTTCTTCAAGGTTTCTTTATCGACACTGATAACAAAGCAATCCTGGGCAGGATCATAGGAGAAAATACTCCAGGGCATTGCAAAAAGCTTATCACCCATGCCGAGGAAACCACCAAAAGACAATACTACATAGGCCACTTGTCCCTGATATTTATCGAGCATTAAAGCCTCGATTTTCCCCAGACTGTCTCCTTCACGATTCTTTACATCCACACCGATCACATTGTCGGCATTTACAATTTGTCTGCTCATAACTAATCTCCCTTTAGTAACTAAAAGCCCTCAAATAAAGCAACCGTTGCTTTTGCTTTTCGAAGTGGGTTCATAAATGAAGATACAAATCATGTGATGTGCAAAAGCGAAAGAAATAAAATGTTTTTTAAACCCCTTCGTACGATTGTAATTCCGGACCTCCTCCCTTGTCCTTTGATAAAAAAAGAGCTTATCACTTAAATTTTAGACCAATTACCGCTAAGTGCCAAGTAAAGGAATACGGCAAAGATTAACAGGATACAATTTATTTAATCAAAGTAATGATTAAATTTTTCTGCTGAATTTTGAGAGTAAATACAGAATTTTAATTTATTATGCTTACAAGATGATAATAAATTCCCTCACGAACGCTAGATGAGGGCCTATAATTAGACTGTAGGTAAGTTCCTCACCTACTCAATAAATCTCCGCATTTAAATAAAGCTAGCTTTACATTCTCTATTCTACTTCAGGGAGAAGCGGTATTTCATTAACGAAATAGAAGGAGATCCATCATGAGTAAACAAGATAATATGACAGTTCAGGAAGCCGGCTCCGAAGGCGGCAAGGCACGCGCAGAAAAGTACAGCGAAGAAGAACTCTCAGAACAAGCGAAACGTGCATCCCAGACTGTTGAAGAAAGAGAGCCCGGTTTTCATTCAAAAATAGGTGAAAAAGGCGGTAAAGCCCGTGGCGACCGCAACGAAGATTGATGATAACTGAGCATAATACTAACCTCAACCTGCCACTCCCTTGCGAAAGCAGAGGAGCTGGCAGTTTTATCAATAATCTGTTCTTGCAATCTCTAATCTAATTGCAATTCTCATTGCCAGCAGCAATCTTGGTATTTTTTGAACATTCTATATAATTTTCCAGGTGAGTCCATATTACTATTTTTTTTCTTAACGAAAAGGACACTGTGTGAAAACTTTCAAACCCGAAACAGGTAAAGCACCGGAAGCAAAAAAGAGAGAACAGACTTGTCTGGCAATCAATAAGCAGCTTGGCAAATATCAACATTTCAAACTGGATGAGATTCTTTCATTACCAGACGAAGAGCTAGTGGCTCTGGAGAACTTCTTACAGGATATATTCACCAACAAAGAGATCTTACGTCGATTTAATGTGACAATGCTCTACCATTTCAGCAAGATTCAGCAATTACGAACCCCCTGGTCAGGCTTTTGCAATTTGAGTGATCTCGCTTCCTTATCAAAAGACGGGCTAGGGTTTCTATTAAATTTTGTCCTCCAGTCTCCGCATAGGCAAGGCAGTATGCAACTAGCATTTGCTGATGCTCTGGTAATGGTTAAATCCTTACGTCCTGCCCAACTTGCATTTCTGCACTCACTCCCCTGTGACTTCTATCCCCTGATATTAAAGGATAACACTGTAAACTTAAGAACTTTGAATCTTTTGTGCAGGCTTTCAGCTTCGGCAAAGACTGTCCTCTTTTCTCAGACAGCCAATGAGGATTTATTTCATTTCATACAATCTATTGCTCAATTGCGCTTTATTAATAGAGAGCGTCTTGAGCTTCTGTTTAACAGTCATTACATACTTAGTAAAGAATCATTTAGCAATTCGCCTGAATTAGACATTCTTTTGAATAGCAAGCTGCCTGCAGAGCAATTAAAACCTGTTTTTTGGCTCCCCAAAGAAGAGGCGGCTGTTCGCATACCCACTATTCTCAGCGTGCAGGGAATCGAATGTCATCGTCAGGCTTATTGTGATTTTTTAACTCAGCTTGAAGTCTGTCCCGAAATTTTATCTTTTTATCAACAGTTCTTATTAAATGTTAAACGGCCCTCCGATGAGAAAGAGCGGGGGCTATTCTCTAGCCCGCAATTTGTGAAGGGGTACAAAACCAATTTTTTTGATATCGACTATTTAACAGGCTGCACGAGGGCTGAAATGAAATTGCTTGCCAACTGCTGGGAAAGAGCCAGTCAGAAGAGCATTCGTAACGTCTGGGATCCAAGATTTGCTGCCTTTATGCGAGCCCAGGAGACTCAGGCAAGCAGTAATCAGCGCCTGATGCCTGCCCCCTCCCCGATTTGCGCGGCACCTAAAGCCTGCATTAAATCCTTAGCAATCTGAATCCGCAACAGAGCCGGTTGCCTGCAAACTATGTCATACCATGTCATCTCGAACGCAGTGAGAGATCTTCTGAATCCTGGTTTGTGCCAGCATTCGGAGATCTCTCACTGCGTTCGAGATGACGACGTGCTTGTGAGTGACACAGTTTTCGGAGATCTCTCACTGCGTTCGAGATGACGGCGTGCTTGTGAGTGACACAGTTTTCGGAGATCTCTCACTGCGTTCGAGATGACGGCGTGCTTGTGAGTGGCACAGTTTAATGAACATGCTCTCAATTACTGGATCTGCTTGTTATAACGGTCATACTCCTGAACAAAGAAATCATTGAGATCACGCATATCCAAAACCGAACCGTTATAGGCCATAAAATCAGTCTTCATGTCAGGAATATTATAAAAGTAAATATTACTCGAATCGCTGGCGAGGGTATGCTGGCGTTTAATAGTACTTAATTCAGCGACAGAATTCCCGTAGGTTTTCACAAATGCTCTCTTGGCACGTAAGTAGCGGCCATTAAATCGGGCAGAATCTTTCAGGCAGACATCAATTTTATTAGCCACACCGCCCAGCTGAATAAAGGTATGTCCGCCAGCTCTGATAGTCAGGGTATCACTTTTTATCCAGTACATGCTTAAAGCGCCATCCCCCTCCAAATCAAGCGTATTTATCCTCTCAACGCCGGCTAGCTTAACCCGTGGTTTACCAGACATACGCAAATGCAGATTGCGCGATTGCACCCCGTTAATTTCGGTATATCCTCCTCCCTTCACCTCCAGCACGCCGACATTAATGTGACCACCCAGTACTGTCCTGCCTTCATTCTCCAGATAAAGATCAAGAAGCCCTGAATTTAATCGCGGCCCGGTCACAATTCCTGCGCCTTCATAGCGGAAGGTATTTAGAAAGCGCCCGCGAATATCCACGGTCACGCTGCCATAGCGTGGATATCCACTGCCTAAATTCACCACCAGGGTATAGTTCTGGACTTGGGTACTCACCTGCACCAAATCCCGGGGATCACCATGTAAAATAACCTGAGGCTTTAAATAGCCGGTATGCAGCACCACATTCAGGCGGCCGCTAGCTGATACCTTATTAAAGGAAGGCATAGCTCGCGTTTGCTGGGTTTTATTCACCGGTACAGGCGGCTGTTCTGTAGAGTTCACAGTAGAGTGCCTGCAGGCTGACAGGAGAAATAAAATGCAAATCAGGGAGATAACACGGGTTAACATAAGCCGACATTCCATACCAGGTTAAGCTCCTACATTAGAATAACTTGGAAAATTGCGCAAGCAATTATCGTTTACTTTGATATAACTCTGCCTGTTCCAAAGGCACTACTCTTAAGTTAAAGAATTTTGTCATTCCCGCGAAGTGTTCCATAAATGAAGACAGGTGCACAAACCCGTCTTTGCGAGCATCAGCGAAGCAACCCAGTTCCCTAACTTTGTTCAAGTTTCGATCTGGATTGCGTCACTTCGTTCGCAAAGACACACGTTAGTTGGGCGGGGCAAGCATTTATATTTAATACCAGGACTCGCTGTTAAAATCAGAGATACCCACTTTAGCCGGACATCCTTCGTAACGCTTGGCGTCAGGCGCTCGTTCAACCAGCTCTGCCAAAGAGTCCTGCTCGGGAATTAAAGCGGGTAATTGTACAAAAATATCAACCAGCATCCCATTTTTACAGCCCAGATATACCTTTCTGGTGCTGGCGTTTCCAAAAGAGAGGCGCACCAGCTCCTGCAATTGCAGTCGATCCACCGTTTCGCCGACATGCTCGTGTAAAAACTTTCCTAAAGCTGTCTCTTCCATGTCTTCAGTCAGGCGAATTGCCAAAGCGAAATATTCGTCAGCGGATAACAATTGACAGCTTCCGTGCTTATACCATTCGTGGCGCTCCAGACAGCTGCCATGAGAGTAACTGGGCATAAAATATTTAAGCGAAGCAGATACCGGTTCTTTCAAACTCAGAGGTGGGTAATCGCAATGATTAGTGCGAGGACTGGTGCCGCAGAAGCCATAATGCTCGCCGCATTGTTCCTGATTAGGCCATAAGCCATGTAAAACCAGATGACTGGCCTGGTAGGAGCGAGACGGCAAATGAAGGCATTCCGGTTTCCCGGCTTCATATCCATAGGTCTGACAGAATGCAGGCTGCCAGCTAAATGCAAGTACATAGGAATCCGCAAGCCCCGGGCTTTGCTGACAACGTGGAGCAGGGCCTGGATGATAGGATGAATCGCCACAGTCACTACTTACCCAGCGAAGCGGTGTTGCGTTATCAGGCAGATACAGGCGAAACCAGTCCGGATTATGCTCACGATTAATTTCCCTGATTTCGTAAACCTGTCCCGGCTGTAGATATACGTTGTCAGGATTGGTTTTTTTATTTTTTGAAATATAGGCAGGACAGGTTTTTTCAATGGTAAAACTGCCGGATGCCGGCGCCGCCAAGGCAATTGAAGGGAAAAGTCCGAAAAAAAATACAAAAATCCATGTACGCATAAATCCATCCATTTTCTATTGGTGTTTGAGTATAAACTGATTTGCCGATTTGGCAAAAACTCTTATTTATCAATATAAAAAGGAAGACCTTCACGAATAACAAAAAACTGTTTCTCTGTCAGTCCATATTTTTTGCGGGCTAGAGCCAGATCATTGACGGGCTGATTAAAATCTTCTGCACCTAATTGAAAGGTTCCCCAATGAATCCCAATTGATCTATGGCTGCCCAAGTCCAGGTGCGCTCGAACAGCATCCGACGGATTCAAATGATAAGGTTTGGCCAGTGAACGCGGTTCATAGGCTCCAATTGGTAAAAATGCGAGCTGTGGTGTTCCCCATTTCTTTCTGATTTCTTTAAAATGCCCGAAATAGCCCGTATCCCCGGCAAAATAAATTTTTCTGCCGCTAATTTCCACGCCAAAGGATCCCCAAAGTGTTTTATTCAGATCATAAAGCCAGCGCTGCGAATCATGATGAGCGGGTAAGAGGCTGATTTTCGTCTCTTTTACATTCATAGATTGCCACCAGTCCAATTCAGTGACCTGTTTAACTCCATTTCGCTCCAAAAAAACCTTATTACCCAAAGGTACAATAAATTGAGGGTGGTATTTCTGTTGCAATTTCTTAATGGTTCCCAAATCCATATGATCGTAGTGATTGTGGCTTATGAGCACCAGATCAATAGTTGGCAGCGTGTCAAATGAAAGGCCAGGCTCGCGATGCCTTGCAGGTCCAATCCACTGAAAGGGGCTCGCACGATAAGAATAGATCGGATCAATCAGGATATTAATTTTTTTGCTTTGAATAAGTACTGTGGAATGATTAATAAAGGTAACCATTGCACCATCGGGATAGTTTGCCGGTAATAGCGGATAAGAAATTTCGGGCAAACTTGCTGGCCATTGGTTTTGCAGCACGGAAATCCATAGATTGACCAGGTCATAATTTCCGTTGCGTTTTTTACCTTTCTCGTCCGGATTATAAAAGGTTTTACCATCAAAATGGTCAGAAGGAGGCCCTTTATAAAACCCGGTCTGACAGCCAGATATAAGACAAATAATAACAAGCCATAGAATTTTCAAAATGACTTCCATTTCAATAGGGTTCCAGTGGGATTAGATTTTTGACTACAGCCCGGAGCTTAAGAGCGATAAAAGCACTCTATCATACCTGCAAGAATACGCAGGCTCAATATGTTGAACTTAAAATTAATAAACAGGGGATTATCATTCCCCTCTTATTTTTGAGTAAAGAATAAGAGGGGACGATTTCAGAAAAAACTCAGAATACTTAAGGCCTAAAACATTAGACCGCAGTAACTTCCTCAGCTTGCAAGCCTTTTGGACCTTTAGTTACCAGAAATTTTACACGTTGGCCTTCATGCAGTGTTTTACGACCAGATGTTCCTACGATTGAACGAAAATGTACGAACACATCATCTTGGCCATTGTCACGGCTGATAAAACCATAACCCTTGTCATCGTTAAACCATTTAACGGAACCAGTTTCTACTATAGCAGACATTATACTTTCCAAAAAAAATTAAACATAAACCTGTACAAGTAAACGAGCCTCAAATGCCGTTGACATAACGCGATTTTCACTACTTTGGAAACACAAAAGGAGGGATTTTTCACGAATAACGCTCATTCAATCTTGAACACTTGATACAAGTGATCACATTATAACTTACTGAAGTTTAAATAGCGAGAATTGCGACTAAATTATTTATAACTTTACAATTCATTCAGCGTAGATCTCGCGAAGTGCCCAATGGCGCTGCCTTAAGGCTTTACCCCACTCCCTACGTCCCTCGGCTTGTCCGAAGGGATCCAGGAATCTCATGTCAGGGTTGAATCTCTGGACCCTGCGGACAAGCCGCAGGGCGTAGTAATGATGGGTAGAAGATATCTATGCTTTATGGCGGTCAGACCGTTATTTGACCTATTGCGGGTGTATAGGAGGCAAATCAGAGCCAGGCTTTCGCTTGCTTGCTGTTTGCGACAAATGGTGCTGTAAAGCCTGCCATAATCCGCTTCCCTGCCATGTTTTCTGTTGCTGATGATAAAGGGCTTCCGACAAGTCATTAATCTGTTTCTTGAGATTCATATCAAAGATTTGCTCACAGATATCAGCCAAACTTAAAACTCGCTTTTCTGGCCAATGAAGTGAAGCCCATTCAATTAATGCCTGTTGCGCTTCGATCGGCTGATTATTCAGGCAAGCGCTCTGCAGACGTTTTAATACTGCTTTTTTACCTGCTCCTTTGTGCGACTTAAAATATGGCAGATTAAATCGGCCCAATTTAAGAGTTAACAACCAGGCCAGTGCGAACAATGCGGCAACTCCCCAGGCTAACCAGGTGCTGGCTGGCGTTACCTTGTCAGCTGAGGGTGTGTCTGCAGGACCTTCTACCGCCACGTCCTGTTCTTCAGACGGCGTATTCACTGAACTATCGGCGCTATTCGCTGTAGCCTGAACCTGAATAACCCGAGGAGCTAAAACAGCTACTTCATTCTTTTGAGTCACTGTATTAAACCAGGGTAAACGCAATTCAGGGATAGTAATTTTTCCGGCCTTATTAAACAGATAAGTTACTTTCAGCGTTTTGGTCCCTACCAGATAGGGTTGACGGTAACTGTTTTTCTCTCCTGCTTTTTCTGGATAGACTGAAAAGCTGTCCTTGCTGCTAAAATCCAGCGACGGTAATAATTGAGCGGGTATACCGACCACTTCCAGAGTAACTGTACGGGTTAATGTATCTCCCTGCTTGATATTAACAGGCTCTCGATCGTATTGATCATTCAGTATGACTTCATTGGCGGGCAGCCATTCTTTGCCTGTGAAACTGGCGGGCATCGATTTTACCTTGAGCGTGAGCGGATCTGCACTGATTTTGGTTTTATGGGGCATTTGATCATAAACCAGGGCGCTGAATACCGGAGGGGTCACAGTTAGTTCACCGCTTTTCTGTGGAAAGATAGCATATTGCTGTTCCACGACTGAAAACAGTCGGCCATTTTCCGTGGCTTGATATTGTTTACCATCGCCCAGAGGCACCAAAAGCGCATTATCAACCTGAGGCGCCTGAAAATCAGTGTCTAATAACTGTAAACTGTTATAGAGTTTGACCGTGTAAATCACTTGTTGATTAACATAGGGCGTCTTGTTATCCACTTCAACGATCAGCTGCAGATCGTCCTGTTTCGTAAGAGGTTTGCCACTTTGTACTGCAGAAGCAGTGACCTCTATTGTGGAAGGCGTCGTACTTTCCTGCCCGACCTGAAGAGAAGGTATGGAAATAGTGCCCATTTTGAGAGGAATCAGAAAAACGGTCCATTGGTTGACGGTGCGAGCCTGCCCGTTAATGATGCTGTAATTTGTACTGCGTTCGGTTCCAACAATTTGAAAATTTTCCTGCAGAGGAGTTAAGTCCGGTACGGCATTCGTCTGGCCATCCATAGTCAATACCAGGCGAAACGATTGACCTATCTGTACTTTACTGCTCTCTATTTGAATGCTAAGCCCTGCAAACAGTATTCCTGAATAAAAAAGAATGAAAATGCTGATTATTTTTTTCATTGGTACCACCCCCGCTGCCGGCGTATATGATCACGTAGAAACTTTTCACGAAGTAAACCGCCTGGATCGTCAGGAATTAATTTAAGCCATTGTTCTTTGGCCTGTTGCTGTTCTTTATCTGACAGAGACGATTGCGCTTGTGCTGCAGCTTGTTTTTTTTCATCCTCATTGGTCTCTGACGCATTGTTTTGCTGTTCCTGCTTCTTTTTATTCTGCTTTGCAGAAGCCTCATTTTCAGCCTGCTGCTCCTGCTGGTTTTTCTCTTTATTCATCTGTTGTTCAGCACCAGAACTGTCTGATTGCGGCTGATTTTGTTGTTGCTGCTGATTATTTTTTTCATTGGCACTGGACTTCTGGTCCTGCTTCTGCTCATCCTGCTTATTTTTCTGATCCTGACTTTGTCCGCCATTCTGCTCTTTATTTTGCTGTTTCTCTTTGTCTTTTTTTAGTAAATCAGCAACGAGCGCCCGGTTAAATCGGGCATCCTGGTTATGAGGGTTTAATTTCAGAGCCTGGTCATAGGCCTTCAATGCCTCTTCATATTTACCCTGATGAGCCAATGCATTTCCCGCATTATAAAACCCTGTCTCATTATTGAGCGCTTGGTAAGTCTGAGCGGCCTGCTGATAATTGCCTGCACGATATGAGGCAGCTGCCTGCCAATCCTCCTGCTTAAATAATTCACCAGCTTTGTTATATTGCCCCTTTTCCATCATCTCAGCCGCCTGCTGATCAGGTGTGTACCATAAATCCTTCCAGCTGAAGGACCAGGTCGATGCACTGGCGAAAATCAATATTATCAATAACAAAACTCTCATAACTGCACCCTCTGCAGCCAACCTCTTCTAAACACTGGCATAAGAAACAGTAACGCTGGAATCAAAAACCAGCGCCCTTCATCCTGCCATACCGGAATTTCATTTTGTTCACTCAAGGCATATTGCCTGCTGGTGATTGCCCTTCTCAACCATTGATTTAGCGAAGCACCTTCATTATTTAAATCAAGCAGCATTCCCTTGCCGGCATTGGCTAAGGGTTTAAATATTGGATACACAGCGGAATCTGCCAAAACAGGCATAATGGAGGTTTCGATACCCTGATTGGCCAGTTTGGAAGCCGCTTTCAAAGCAGACGCATCGGGAGGAGTGGCCGTCAGCACCAGGATTTGTCCACCCGAAAACCCTGCCTGTTCAATCAATCGGGCAGCCTGCTGCAACGCCATCGATAAATTCTGGCCATTCACTGGCATGATTTGTGGATTCAAGGAATCCAGCAAGCTATCAATTGTTTTAGCATCCTCCGTCAATGGCGACACTACAAAGGATTCACCTGTGTAAACTATCAGGCCTGTTTGTCCCGTGTCTTTACGGTTAAATAAATCATGCAAAATGAACCTGGCCCGTAATAAGCGATTGGGTTTTAAATCTTCCTCAAGCATTGCCTCGGATAGATCCAGCACTACGATTCTGGGCTGCAATAATTTAAAGGCCGGCACAGGCAACTTTTTCCATACCGGCCCAGCGAGAGCAATAATAATTAATCCAAAACTGGTTAATAACAGCAGCAAGGAATGCTTCCTTTTTCCAGAGTGCTGATTTTTGATTAACTGCGATAATAGATGCGGATCACAGATGGCAGCCCAGGCTTGCAAGGGAGCTTTCTGCTTCCAAAGGCGCCAAAATAACCAGCAAAGCGGTAGAAAAGCAAATAGCCATAGTGGACGAAGAAAATGAAAGTCAATCACAATCCTTTCTCCTGATACACAGTGTTTCGCTGCAATAAATAATTAAACAGGCCCAGGCTTTTTAAAAGCCAAATCATGATCAGGCCTAAGGCAAACGCCAATGGCCAGGGATAATATTCGCGTTGCGGTCTGAGCGTTGTGTGTTCCTGCTGCACAGTTTCAAGCTGATTAATTTTTTGATAAATCGACTCCAGTGAACTTGAATCGGTTGCCCGAAAATATTGGCCGCCTGTGATTGAAGCAATCTCTTTTAGTGTATCTTCATCCAAATCAGCCCCGGCTCCCATGTTAATAAATGGGCCCGACATCATGCGGGGATCCGCTTCAGAGCCTAAGCCAATCGTATATACCTTGATTTGTTCGGATTTTGCCAGTTCCGCCGCTTTAAGAGGCAGCAAGACACCCGAGTTATTGGCCCCGTCGGTTAATAAAATCACTACACGGCTACTTATTGGAACATCTTGCAAACGCTTGACCGCAAGTCCCAGCGCATCCCCAATTGACGTGGTTTTGCCGGCCAAGCCCACAGTGGCATCTTCAATGCGCAATAACACACTGTGGCGATCATAGGTTAAGGGCGTTTGCAGATAAGCCTGACTGCCAAATAAAATAAGACCGATTCGATCCCCTGCCCTCTCTTTAACAAATTGCTCAGCAGCATGTTTAACAACAGCGAGGCGTGACACCGGCCTGCCATTCATTAACATATCATTTAATTCCATACTGCCGGATAAATCGAGAACCATCATAATATTACGACCCTCTCTTTCCAAAGGTAAAGGCTCTCCCACCCAGCGCGGGCCAGCAGCAGCCAGAACCAGTAACGCCCACACCAGAAACCAGAAGCCAAGACCGGATTTTTTACTCAGAATATGTTTGTCCTGTTCAGCAATGGCACGCATGGATTGATAAAACGGAACTTGTAATGCTGCAGGCAGGCTTGAACTGGCTCGCGGTATTAAAAACCAGAGGATTAACGGCAAACCGAGCAAAAGAAAAACCCAGGGGGAAGCTATTTCAAACATCGTTTACCCCGTTGTTTTATCCAGGTTTTTGCTCGCGCGAATAAAGGCGCCATGCTAACCTGGCTGGTTGAAGGTTGATAGGGAAGCTCAAGCAGCAATTGACGCACCGCATTAAAATTTAGTTTGCGTCCCGTTTGATTCAGGAAATTAATCCATTCCTCTCCCTGCAAGCTGGCCACTGTTTCACGTGAAAAATACACCAGCGCAACCCGCTTTAACAATTCAGAAACCCGGGAACTGGCTAACTGACTGTTTCCGCTGCGCTGATACTCTTCCTGATATTGAGCAAGTAATTTAAGTGCATGCCGCTTGGGTTTGCTGTTTTTCTGATACTCAATAAAATAGTACAGTCCCCCGGCAAAGAGCAAGAGAACAAGGATCAGCAAAATATACCAGCCTGGCGCCAAAGGCCACCAGCCGATAGCCTCCGGCAGATGAATATCACGCAGATTTTCCAGAGCATTCGTCTTAGTCACGTTTCCTCCGCGGAAATGTCTGGTAAATCACCTGAGGGATATCGTTTTCACCATTAATCTGCGTATATTGAATATGCAGCTTTTTAAATAAGTGCTGTAAACGCTGCTGACGCTGATCGCACCATCGCTGATAATCCGCATTAACCTGCGAATTTACGGTATCAAGCAGTAACTCCTGATGGCCGTCGGTCATGGCATAAAGTGCAGGTAAGGGCGAGTGTAGCTCCAAAGGATCAACAATATGATAGGCGAGAATGTCATTATGTTCATGTAAGCGGCTTAAATTTTTTTCCGCCTCGCCATTCAAATGATAAAAATCACTAATTAAAACAATAATACTGCCAGGTTTTACTACCCTTCTTAATCTGATTAATGCTTCGCCCAGAGGTTTTGGAGGACTCTCAGTCATCATGCCGCTTGTTTGATTAGTATATTCCATTAGCCCTGCCAGGATAGGCAGGACACCCCCCTCACGCGACCTGGGTAGATATTCATTATGCCGTTCAGAGGAGTACAGCAGAGCACCAATTTTGTCACCCTGCTTGATCGTAGTCCAGGCAATCATCGCCGCCAATCTTGCAGCGATCACCGATTTAAAAGCCTTGCGAGTACCAAAATACATGGAGGGATTAAAATCAACGACAATAACCACTGGCCGTTCGCGCTCTTCCTGGTAAAGCTTGATATGAGGCCGCCCCGTGCGTGCGGTTACACGCCATTCCATATGACGGATTTCATCGCCGGCCTGGTAATTTCTAACCTCTGAAAAATCCATTCCCCGGCCACGAAATTTTGATAAATGATTCCCGCCAGGAGCTCCCTTCTCAGGTTTGTATGCCATTTTGCGAGCGAAACGTTTAAAAGCAATCAGTTCCGCAAGATCAATTGACACGCCGTTTACCATATTTCTTTTTCCAATTGACAACTCATTTATAGAACCAATCAACTAATCTGTCGTCTTTGCGAACGAAGTGAAGCAATCCAGATCGAAACCTGCACAAAGCCAGGATCTGGATTGCTTCGCTAATGCTCGCAAAGACGATTTTTTATGCATTTATTTTTATCCCGAGCATCAGGGAACTGCCACCAGGCGCAATAGATGATCAATAAAATCATCGCTACTAACCCCTTCCGCCTCTGCTTCAAAGCTTAATAATACACGGTGCCGCAGCACATCATGGGCTATTACATGAATATCTTCCGGCGTTACATAATCTCGTCCAGCCAGCCAGGCATGCGCCTTGGAGCAGCGATCCAGAGCAATTGTCGCCCGCGGACTGGCACCGAAACGCAGCCATTTCGCTAACTCATTGCTATACATTGACGGATTTCGAGTAGCCACAACCAATTGAACCAGATAATGTTCCAATGCCGGGCTGGTATGTACTTTCAAAACTTGCTTGCGCGCCTCGAACAATACGCGCTGAGGCAACTGTTTAATATTCGTCGGCGCGGCTTGTACAGGATCCATTGCCTCCCGTCTGGCCAGAGCCAGAATATCCTGTTCAATAGCCGCATCAGGATAACCAATTTTAACATACATCAGGAAACGGTCGAGCTGCGCCTCCGGCAGAGGATAGGTTCCTTCCTGCTCGATTGGATTCTGAGTCGCCATAACCAAAAATAACTCCGGCAGAGGATAGGTCTTCCCCCCGATGGTTACCTGACGTTCCGCCATGGCTTCCAGAAGCGCAGACTGTACTTTTGCAGGCGCGCGGTTGATTTCATCTGCCAATACCAAATGATGGAAAATAGGACCTGGCTGGAATACAAAGGAACTGGTTTCAGGATGAAACACGTCGGTTCCGGTTAAATCTCCGGGCAAGAGATCAGGCGTAAACTGAATGCGATGAAAATTGCCTTCAATCAGAGCGGACAGCTCTTTAACTGCCCTTGTTTTGGCAAGCCCTGGTGCTCCTTCTACCAGGAGATGCCCATCTGCGAGCAAGGCAATCAGCAGGCGAGATACCAAAGCGCGCTGGCCAAGGATGCGATCATTTAGAAAATGACTAATCCGCAAAATTTCCTGCTGCACAGATTGTATTGTCGTTTCCTGCAGTTGCTCCATTTATTCAACCTCGTGCAAAAAAACCTAATCCTAGCGTGAATCCCTGCTCGTGCCAAGATCTCGTTGTTATCGAAAGGCGGCCAAGAGAGCCTTTAGCGCAGTTATAGACTACAATTATAGGAATACGAAGCTGCCATTGAGCAATTGACAGCAGCACATCAATCAAACCTCAGGGAGGAGGGCTCTAATGAATAAATTAAAAGGAAAAAAAATAGCCATACTTGCCGCCAATGGTTTTGAGCAGGTTGAAATGGAAGCCCCTCGCAAAGCACTGGAAAATGAGGGCGCAGAAACCTTCCTGATCTCACCTGAAAAAGAGGAAGTACAAGGATGGCATCATTTTGAAAAAGCTGACAAATTCCCGGTAGATATTCCGCTTAAAGAAGCAAAACCTGAAAATTTTGATGCGCTCTTACTTCCTGGCGGCGTGATCAATCCTGACCAGTTGCGTCTGCTGCCAGAGGCTGCAGAATTTGTTAAATCAATAAATAAACAAAATAAGCCTATTGCAGCAATCTGCCACGGACCCTGGTTATTAATCAATGCGGAGCTGGCCAAAGGCAGGAAAATGACTTCCTGGTTATCGATCAAAACCGATTTAATTAATGCAGGTGCTGAATGGGTTGATCTACCCGTGGTTTGCGATCAGGACATTTTAACCAGCCGGAAACCGGATGATATTCCCCAATTCAATGAAGCAATGATTCGGCTTTTTTAATAGCTCCACAGGGGAGGGAGGAATGAGTCTTGATCGTTATCAGAAAAAAAGGGATTTTCATAAAACCCCCGAGCCTAAGGGCCGTGTTCATCGAAAACACCGCTTTCTTTATATTATTCAGAAACATGCCGCCAGCCATTTACATTATGATTTTCGCCTGGAACTGGATGGCGTTTTAAAGAGCTGGGCAGTTCCCAAAGGCCCTTGCCTTGATCCCGCTGTGAAGAGGCTGGCAGTACAAGTAGAAGATCATCCGGTTGAATACGGCAGTTTTGAGGGGATTATTCCCAAGGGTGAATATGGCGGCGGTACGGTCATGTTATGGGACAAGGGAAAGTGGAAACCCCTGGATGATGATCCTGCCAAAGCCTATGAAAAAGGACATTTACATTTTGAATTGCAGGCTGAAAAACTCAATGGGCAGTGGGATCTGATTCGCTTTAAGGAAAAGCAGTGGTTCCTCATTAAACATCGGGACAAGGACGCAAGACCGCTTGACGAATATGATATTACAAATGAAGAGCCGAATAGCGTTGTCAGTCAGCAAAGCTTAGACGAAATAGCACAGAACTATCAATCCATCTGGCATAGTAAAGAAAGTGCCCAAAATAATAGCCCTGTTAAATCCGCTAAAAAAAAACAAAAAAAGTATAAGCTGGCTCTGCCCGCTCGCCCATTTTTGCAGAATTGCCCAGTCGAATTAGCCACCCTGACCAATAAAGCTCCCATCGGTGACGACTGGTTGCATGAGTTGAAATTTGATGGCTATCGCATCATAGCCTACAAACGCCATTCGCAGATTCAGTTGCTGTCACGTAATCAACTGGACTGGACAAGAAAATTTCCGAATGTCGTCAATGCCCTGAAAAGCCTGCCCGCGGACAATATTATTGTGGATGGTGAAATTACGGTTCTGGATGAAAACTCCCGCTCAAGTTTTCAGTTGCTGCAAAATGCCATGAGCAATGGGGCGCAAACCCATTTTACCTATTATCTTTTTGATTTGCTCTACCTTGATCAATACGATACCCGTTCTCTCCCGCTTCTCGAAAGAAAAAAGCTGCTCGCCGCTTTACTCGAGGATGCAGAGGAAAGCCTTCGCTACAGTGACCATATACTGGGTGACGGAGAAAGCGTTTTCAAACAAAGCTGTGATTTTAATCTGGAAGGGATTATCTCCAAGGACATTCATAGCAGTTATCAAGGTAAGCGAAGCAGGAAGTGGCTTAAAATAAAATGCAGTAAACGTCAGGAGTTTGTCATTGGAGGTTATACCAAATCAGAGAAAAATCGCACTGGGTTTCGCTCCCTGCTTTTGGGTGTTTATGACGAGAACGGGCAGCTTAATTATTGCGGTAAAGTGGGTACAGGCTTCACTGAAGCCTCCTTAAAATCTATTGCCAGACAATTAGAACCCCTGCAAATGGCAAAGAACCCTTTTAATACTAATCCACCTGGAGTCAGAAGCAGCACCTGGGTGAAACCTGAACTAATCGCCGAAGTGGAATTTAGTGAATGGACAGACGATGGCCATTTAAGACACCCCAGTTTCAAAGGTTTAAGACTGGATAAAATGGCGAAAGAAATCCGGAACCAAGAGGAAATACCGCTAAAAATAACGCCCGTCAAGGGGAAGAACATGCCCGCAATTAAATTGAGCAATCCCGATAAAATGATTTATGCTGAAGACAGCATTTGTAAAAAGGAACTGTTTGATTATTATCAGGCCATTAGTTCCTATATCCTGCCCTATATTCGCAATCGGGCATTAACCCTCGTTCGCTGTCCCTCTGATTATAAAGACTGCTTTTATCAGAAACACCTTAATCAGCAAAATCCTGGGGGCCTTTATACGATTGAAGTGGAAAGCAAACGCACTGAGAACATTGAAAACTGCATCTATCTGAAAGAGGAGGAAGGATTGCTCGCTCTGGCGCAAATGGGAGTGCTGGAAATTCACCCCTGGGGCAGCACCGTCGAGCATCTTGAGCAGCCTGATGTTCTGGTGTTTGACCTTGATCCAGATCCTGAAGTCAGTTGGAAAATGCTGGTGGATGCCGCTTATGAAATCCGGGAGGAGCTTGAGCAATTAAAACTATCTGCATTTATTAAAACGACAGGCGGTAAAGGCCTGCATCTGGTCATTCCGATTCAGATTAAATATGACTGGGAGTCAGTCAAAGAATTCACTCATGTTTTTGTAGAATATCTGGAAAAAAAATATCCCAAAAAATACACCAGCAATATGGCCAAAGCCAAACGCAAGGGAAAGATTTTTGTCGATTACCTCCGAAATCAGCGCCAGGCAACCGCCATTGCACCCTATTCGCCCCGCGCAAGACCACATGCACCGGTAGCTACACCAGTGCATTGGGATGAATTGACCGATAATCAAAACGATTCATTTTATACCATACGGACTATCTTCAAGCGGCTTGAGCAATTGAAAGACGATCCCTGGAAAGAATTCTGGACAATTAAACAAAGCCTGCCATTGGATAAAATTTAAAGTCTATTAGAGAGGCCCAGCTTCACTGCCGTTAAGTTAAGGAATTATGTCCTTCCCGCGAAAGCGCTGAGTGATCCTGTCATTATTTTGAACAACTCAAAGCGCCAGATTCAATAAATGAGTGATATTGCTGTTGCAGGTCACTCATTACGCTC